>JAYVGA010000585.1:0-2506 GCA_043772635.1 Chitinophagaceae bacterium | reverse complement strand
ATATGGCAAAAGAATTGGGTGCAGATGATTTTTTAACCAAACCGCTTGACTTTACAGCATTAAAAGAAAAACTTAAACCCACTAACTGATGGCAAAAATATTAGTAGCAGATGATGAGGCCGATCTGGAAATGCTCATCAAACAAAAATTCCGGCAAAAAATACGGGAACAAAAATATGAATTTGTATTTGCCGTAAACGGTAATGATGCATTGGAAAAAATAAAGCAGCAACCCGATATTGATATTGTGCTCAGCGATATTAATATGCCGGAGATGGATGGCTTAACACTGCTTACCCGCCTCAGCGAAAGCAGCCCCTTAATAAAATCGGTAATTGTTTCTGCCTACGGCGATATGGAAAATATACGCACCGCCATGAACCGTGGAGCTTTTGATTTTATTACCAAGCCCGTAAATTTTGAAGACCTTTCGGTAACCATGGAAAAAACAATTCTTCATGTGCTGCAGATAAAAGAAACCTTAAAAGCCATAAAAGAAAATAATATTTTAAAAATGTATGTAGATGAAACGGTTTTGAATTTTATGGGCAGCCGTGAATTTGAATCTTCTTTAATTGCCAACGAAACAGTAGAAGCTACTGTAGTTTTTATAGACATCTGCAGCTTTACTTCCATCAGCGAAAACGAAACACCCGATACTGTGGTAAAATTATTAAATAAATATTTTGATGTGATGGTGAAGGAAATTATTGCACAGGGCGGCCATATAGATAAATTTATTGGCGATGCCATCATGGCTGTTTTTCGGGGCGATTATCATTTAGACAGGGCTATTGATGCATGCCTTTCTGTAAAAACACAAATAGAAAAACTTCCGGCAATATCAGATCATGTTTCTTTTAAACCCAAAGTTTCTATTGGCATTAATACCGGCGAAATGATATCTGGAAATATTGGTTCGGTAAGCCTTCGCCGGTTGGATTATACGGTAATTGGCGATAGCGTAAATACTGCACAACGGCTGCAGGCAGCGGCAGGTCCCGGTCAGATTATCATCAGCGAAGCCTGTTATCAAAAAGTAAAAGAGTCTTTTAATTGCCGTAAGGCAGGTGAGGTCAATTTAAAAAATAAAGCTGCTTCGGTACATATTTACGAAGTGATGGATTGATATAAAAGTTTACAGGCGCACGGAGCACAGGTAAAATTAATTTAATCCCCATCCGTTATTTGTAAGTTTTGTTTGCTGATGATACGTTCCTTGTAAATATCCATCTCCATAAAATTATTCTTCTTTAAATTTTAAATAAATTACAAGCCGGAAAAATATTTTAAATAACAGCCTGGGGCTGTTTAAATTAAAATAAAAAAATCTGCTGCTGTAATTTTATAAAAATAATTGCCGCAGATTAGATCTGGGAATCTGCGGCAAAAAATAATAAATATTAAAACGGCAAAACTATTTTTAAACAGCTTCTTAAGCATCACATAAAATTTTATACAATGATAGGTTGCCAAAAACATTTGTTTGCATTGGATACAGGGGTACATTATTTTAATTGTGCCTACATGGGTCCCCTGCTAAAAACTGTGGAGCAGGCCGGTGTAGAAGGAATGCAAAAAAAACGAAACCCTTTTCAAATTTCTCCTGAAGATTTTTTTAGCGATGCGGTAAAAGTGCAACAGCTTTTTGGTCAATTGGTTAATGCCCCTGCAGAAAGGATTGCATTAATACCGGCAGTATCCTATGGCATGGGCGTAGTTATCCGCAACCTTAAACCATCTGCCGGCAAAAAAATAATTACGGTTAGCGAAGAGTTTCCCAGCGATGTGTATTCATTGCAGCGCATAAGCATAGAATACAAAATGGAATTGATATCAGTAAGCCCTCCTGATGATAATAAAAACAGGGGCCGCCAATGGAACGAAAAAATCCTGGAAGCTATTACAACAGATACTGCTTTAATAAATCTCTCTTCTGTACATTGGGCCGATGGCACCATATTTAATTTGCAGGCCATTGGTAAGCGTTCAAAAGAAGTGGGGGCTTTGTTTGTGGTGGATGGCACACAGTCGGTAGGTGCTATGCCCTTTGATGTAAAAAAATATAAAGTAGATGCTTTAATATGTGCAGGGTATAAATGGCTGCTGGGTCCTTACACTTCGGGGCTGGCCTATTTTGGCGAATACTTTGACGATGGTATTCCTATAGAAGAAAGCTGGCTAAACCGAATGGGCAGCGAAAACTTCAGGGCATTGGTAAATTATGATGAAACACCAGCCTATAAACCATTGGCTGCCCGCTACAATATGGGGGAGTACAGCAACTTTATAAATCTTCCCATGCTAAAGGCATCGCTTACACAAATTTTAAAGTGGACTCCTGAGGCCATCCAGGAATATTGCAACATTCTTACGCAACCTTTAATTAAAACACTTGTAGAAAATGGGTTTTGGCTGGAAGAAGAAACCTATAGAGCCAAACATCTTTTTGGGTGCAGGCTACCCACAGGGCTTTCGCTGGAACAGGTACAGGAAAATATTGCGG
>JAYVGA010000584.1:0-5546 GCA_043772635.1 Chitinophagaceae bacterium | reverse complement strand
AAAATAAGCCTGCCTTGTTTTTTAAATTGATATTTGTTGTGTAAAAGAAGCAAAAATTCAATGCAAAAAAAATTCAGCAACAGGTTAATTAATGAAAGCAGTCCTTACCTGCTGCAACATGCTCATAATCCTGTTAACTGGTATCCATGGGGTGAAGAAGCTTTGCAAAAAGCTAAAGAAGAAGACAAACCCATCCTGGTAAGTATTGGCTATGCTGCCTGCCACTGGTGCCATGTAATGGAACGGGAAAGTTTTGAAAATGAAACAGTAGCCAGCTACATGAACCACCATTTTGTAAATATAAAAATAGACAGAGAAGAACGCCCCGACCTGGATCATCTTTATATGGATGCGCTGCAGGCTATAGCTGGCAATGGCGGCTGGCCACTGAATGTTTTTCTTACGCCGGATGGCCGTCCTTTTTACGGTGGCACTTATTTTCCGCCCCAAAAAGCCTATAACCGGGTATCGTGGATGGATGTGTTGCAATCTATGACCGATGTATGGAAAAACAAAAGAGAAGAAGCAGAGCTGCAGGCAAACAAACTGATTGAGCATATTAAAAATGCCAACAGTTTTGGTGCCGCTAAAGATTTTGTGCCTGCTACAGAAACTGTTTCTTTTTTTAATGCAGATGATTGCAGGCTTGTAGCGGCCAATATTTTAAAAACTGCTGACAGGGCAGATGGTGGATTTGGAAAAGCCCCCAAATTTTTGCAAACATTTTCTTTGCAATACCTGCTGCAGTATGCCCATCTTTTTGCTGATGAAACAGCAAAAGATCATGCCTTATTTACATTAAAAAAAATGCTTGACGGGGGTATTTATGATGAACTGGCCGGGGGTATATCAAGATACAGCACCGATAACCAGTGGCTGGCTCCCCATTTTGAAAAAATGCTCTATGATAACGCTTTGCTGGTTTTAGTTTTATGCGATGCTTACCAGCTTACAAAAGAAAAGTATGCGGAGGAAGGCATTCGCAATACCCTCCACTTTTTTTTACATGAAATGAAACATCCGCAGGGAGGCTATTATACTGCTTTAGATGCTGACAGTGAAGGAGAAGAAGGTAGGTTTTACGTGTGGCAAAAAAAAGAAATAGGAGAATTGCTGGGAGAAAACGCTAAAATGTTTTGTGATTACTACAATGTGAGCGATACAGGAAACTGGGAAGAAAAAAATATTTTACATAAAACATCTACTGCCCAAAAAATGGCAGCCGCACATCATATAACAGTAGAAGAATTTGAAAATATTATTAACAGTGGCAAACAAATTTTACTGGAAGCCCGTAATAAACGTACTAAACCAGGCACAGATGATAAAATTTTGCTGGGTTGCAATGCACTTTTAATAACTGCATTTTGCAAAGCATATGCCGCCCTGGGAGAAGAAGACTATAAAACGGCTGCTGTAGATTTATATAATTTTATAGTGGATAAGTGTAAAAACAAATGTGATGATGGCGGATTACTGCATACCTATAAAAATAATGAGGCTAAATATCCTGCCTTTTTAGATGACTATGCCTACATGGTGCAGGCATGCATTCATTTGCAGGAAATTACATCCAACCAGCAATATCTGCTTAAGGCTAAACAACTTACCGCTTATGTTTTAGCAAACTTTGCTGATGAAGAGAGCAGTTTCTTTTATTATACCCATAAGGATCAAAACGATATTGTGGTAAGAAAAATTGAAATTTATGATGGAGCCACTCCTTCTGCCAATGCTGTAATGTGCCATAACCTGCTTTATATGGGCATTGTTTTTGATAACCAAAGCTGGCATTTACAGGGGATAAAAATGTTAAGGTCTGTATTTAATGGCTTAAAAAAATACCCCGGCTCTTTTGCAGTGTGGGCAGGAGCATATTTATTACAAACTGCGGGCATTAACGAAATTGCTGTTACAGGCAACCATATTGAGCCCACTTTACGTAAGTTATTAAGAGAGTATATACCTAATAAGATTTTACAAAGCAGCAGTCAGCAATTAAGTATGCCACTATTGCAACAAAAGCAGTTTGATAAAGAGGTAAACATATATTTATGCAAAAATTATAGCTGCAACCAGCCTGTAAATTTGGTATCAGAACTTTTAAAATCCTTAAAATCTTCCTGAATAAAATATAATAAGGATGCAATATATTATCAAATGCATCGTTTATTAATTCTTATGAAGCCATGTATTGTTAACAAAAATTATGCAAAACGAAATTTGGCTCAACGATGTTAAATCAAAATAATCATTACATTTGCTTTACCCTCAAAGTTTAAAAAAATGAACAATCGGATATTCTATTTATTAGCCGTAGCTGCCATTGCTACCTCTGCAAGTAGCTGTAAAATGCTTAGCGGAAAAAAGAAATCTGGCTCTTTGCCCAATGACGGGCAACTGCACGGCGTAGCACCAGCTTCCAAGTGGTCAATGCCAAAACCATTTGGAATGGTTTATGTACCCCCAGGAACTTTTCATATGGGCCCAAGTGATGAGGATGTAAATTATGCTTACACAGCCCGTAACAAACAGGTTTCCATCAGCGGATTCTGGATGGATGCAACAGAAGTTACCAACAATGAATACCGCCAGTTTACAAACTGGGTAAGAGATTCAATTTCTGCCAAATTAATGGGATTTGTAAAACAAAGTCCCGATGGTTTAGAACTGGTTGATTGGACTAAAGCCAAAACCATTAAGTGGGGCGATAAAGCCACCATCGAAAAAATTGATGCTATCATCGTAACTCCAGATAACCGCATCTTTGGAAAAAAAGAACTGGATGCAAAAAAAATTGTTTACCAGTCTGAGGTTTTTGATTACAAAGCCGCCGCCAATAACAGGGATGTTACCATTCCCCGTTCTGCCTTCATCGTTAAACAACAGATACCTGTATATCCCGATTCATTGTGCTGGGTAAGAGATTTTGCTTATTCTTACAATGAGCCAATGGCAAAAAAATATTTTGGTCACCCGGCATTTGGCAACTACCCTGTTGTAGGTGTAAACTGGAAACAGGCTACTGCTTTTTGTGAGTGGAGAACCAATTTTTACAATAGCTTTTTAGAAAGCAAAAAAAGGAGTTCAGAAACTGATTACCGCCTGCCTACAGAAGCCCAGTGGGAATATGCAGCAAGAGGTGGCCGTTCTCAATCACCTTATCCATGGGGTGGACCGTATTTAAGAAATAAAAAAGGTTGTCTATTGGCCAACTTTAAACCCGGCCGTGGCAACTATCCAGAAGATGGTGGTTTTTACACTGTAAGAGCAGATGCTTACTGGCCTAACGATTTTGGTTTATACAATATGGCTGGTAACGTAGCTGAGTGGACTTCTTCTTTATATTATGAAGGTGGTTACAACTTTCAGCATGATATGAACCCGGATATCCGCATTAATGCAAAGGAATCAGATCCTCCACGTATGAAGCGTAAAGTATTGCGTGGTGGCAGCTGGAAAGACGTGGGTCATTTCTTACAAACCAGTACCCGTAGCTACGAGTACCAGGACACTTCCAAATCATACATCGGTTTTAGGTGTGTGATAGATTTACCTCCTTCTACGAGTCGTAAAAAATAATTTCTCCTGCTTATAGATTTTCTATAAAATAAATTTATCAATTACCCGTTTTATCTAAAAATGAAACGGGTAATTTTAACCCTTTCATTTCCAAAAAAAACAAACAATCCCCAATTAAAACAATTTAAAATCTTAAAACTATGGCTCAAAAGAAAAGAACTTTTTTAACCCTTATAGATGTACTGGTTAGTGCCGGTGCGGCCGTAATTATATTTGCTGCCTGGGCAAAATTAACTCACCAGTCTTATGCCGATGTATTGCTTACAGTAGGTATGTGGACAGAGACCGGAATATTTCTTGTTTATGCAGCCATAGAGTGGATAAAACCAAAACATCATGAAGAAGATGATGAAGAACCCGTTTTGGCTTTAGCGACTGGTAATCCAGCATTACAGTCCATGGATAAAATGCTGCTGGAAGCAGATATTACACCTGCCAATTTAAAAAAATTAGGCGAAGGTTTCACCAGGCTGGGTACTACCGTTAATGGTATTACAGATGTGGGTGATGTAGTAAAATCTACCAGCGATTTTGGTGCTAAAACTAAAGAAGCTACCACAGCAATTGGCAATATGGCTACAGCATTTAACAACAGTGCTACCACCATGAGTTCATTTAATAACGCATCAGAAAGTGCCAGGGGTTTTCATGAGCAGGTGCAGGTATTAACTAAAAATCTGGGTTCTTTAAATACTATTTACGAACTGGAGCTTAAAGAAAGCAATAATCATCTTAAAGCCTTAAATGGTTTTTACGGTAAAATGGCCGAAGCCAGTCAGGCAATGATGAACAGTGTGGATGATGCAAATAAAGCAAAAGAACAAATAAGCACATTGGCCAGCAACCTGGGTAAGTTAAACTCAGTTTACGGTAATATGCTTAGTGCTATGCAGGGCAGATAATAAAACATTTTTGCTGAAAGAAAACAATCATTTAAAAATGAGTATTCCAATCCAAACAATATTAAATAAAACCAATAAATAATTATCAGATATGGCTTTACCCAAAGAGCCCCGGCAGAAGATGATTAACATCATGTACCTGGTGTTAACAGCTATCCTGGCGCTAAACGTATCGGCAGAAGTTATTGAAGCTTTTAAAACGGTTGATAAAAGTTTAGTAAACTCTAATACCAATATAGAAGCATCAAATGCTACCTTATTCAAATCACTGGCAGCAAAACTCTCCGACCCTACTTCAAAAGCAAATGCTGAGAAATGGGCACCAAAAGCAGAACAGGCAAAAAAGTTATCAGCAGATATGATGGCTTATATAGACGGACTTAAAAAAGATTTAAAAACAGCTTCTGGCTTAACAGTAGAAGAAGGGATTGAAAAATACAAGGAAGATGATTTGAATGCAACTTCCAGAATTTTTGATACTGATAAAAAAGGCAAGGAACTGGATGATAAACTGAAATCTTATAAAAAAGCCCTCTTAGGAATAGATCCCGAAATTAAAGCTGCTTTTGAAAAAAATATTCCGGTAGAGGTTGTAGAGGGCAAAGATGCTACAACCCCTAATTTTAGAATGATGCCAACCGTTGCTGCAATTACCTTATTAAGCAAGTGGCAGAACAATATTAAAAATGCCGAAAACCAGGTAGTAACTTTTGCACACAATAAAATTGGAGAAGTAAAAGTTATCTACGATAAGTTTGCAGCAATCGTGGGCCAGAGTTCTAACTATGTAATGCCCGGCGAAAAAGTAAAAATTACTGCGGGTGTAGGTGCATACAGTACTGCAGCACAACCGCAGATTACTATTGCGGGCGCAGGTGTAGCGGTTAATGCTGAAGGTTTTGCAGAAAAAGAATTTACTGCAGAAGGTGGTGGAGAAAGAAGCATACCGGTTGTTGTAAATTATACAAAACCCGATGGTACAAAAGCTTCTCTTCCTTACACCATTAAATACACAGTAGGTACCCCAGGTGGAGCTGCTGTAATGCTTGATAAAATGAATGT
>JAYVGA010000583.1:0-4917 GCA_043772635.1 Chitinophagaceae bacterium | reverse complement strand
TCGCTGAAAGGATTTTTTTGTGTGCGGGGCAAATTATTGGTTACCTGCTTTGCATTTGTTTTTGTTTTTATGTGCACTACAGTTGGTGTAGCGGCCTGGGCAGGTGCCACAAAATCGGGCGCTCCGCCACCCGGCGCACCACCATCTAAAAGCCCTGTATATTTATTATAGTTAGATGGAACTACTCCCGGCTGCTGGCCTGCAAAGCTGTTTGATTGTTTAAAATAATTTCCAAAGCCCCACACTATTGCAATGGTAGTTAAAGCACTGATGAGTGCAGTAAAAAAAATCTGTTTTAATTTCATGGTAATAAATTTTTTAAAACTTCAAATATTTAAAAGACATGTTTCAAAACTTATGCCTCGCTTACAAAGTAACGATGCTCTGACAAAATGTATCGCCCACCTGCCATCTTTAACATTAAATTAGTAAGGCTTTCGTACATGGTTATAAGCCCAATAAAAACTGCATGGTATCTACCCCATCCGCATAAGAAAATAAACCCGGGTTTTGTGCTTCTCCAAAACCTACCTGCCCCTTTGCAATAATACACTGCACATCGTCATTTTGTTTTAACTCTTCCAGCAGTTTTTCTGCATCTTCATAATACTCAAAAAATACATGGCTTATGGGAGAAAACAATCCCTCGTTTTGCGTAAGCAATGTGCTGCCATTGGTCATATAATAAACGTTGTTTAATAAAATTATAGACAATTGGTAATCGTAATTGTTTTTGTATTTATGATGATCTGCAAAATAAACATATTTATCAAAAGATTTTAAGAGCGGAATAAAGTCATAATCTTTTGGAATATAAAGTTTGCTGGCATTGCGGCAGCCCAGCCCAAAATAGAGGTGCATATCGTCGCTTAATTTTTGCAGGTCTCCTGCAGTTTCGTTGCCGGTGAGCAGGGCAGCGGAGGTTCTGTTTTTGCGGATAATATTTGGGTACTTTGAAAAATACTGTTCAAAGTATCTTGCAGAATTATTACTGCCGGTAGCTATGTAAGCATCGCAGCCTTTCAGCATTTCTGCAAAGGAGATATAGTTTTGAATGGTTATATCAAAACTGTATAATTTTTTTACAAGATGTTTTAGCAGCACATCATCTTTTGTGGATAGCTTAATGGTTTGATGATGGCCTGCAATAAAAATGGCTAAAAAATCTTGAAAGCCTACCAGTGGTATATTGCCCGCCATTACAACCCCAATGTTTTTTGCTTCAATATTATCATCTATATGGTAATGGCCTGCCCATTGCTCCAGTAAAGATTGCCGTAAAAAATTATGGGTAATTTTTTCGCAGGCGGTATCAATAAAACCAGGGATAAACCACCCATTTTTATGATAAGCCTGTAATTTTACCTGCTGCCATTCGTCATCATTATTATTTATATATTCCCCCAGCCTGCACATTAAATTAATTCTTGTTTGTAAATTCATCCTGTTATTATTAAATTGCATCAAAATTACGACACATGGCAATAAAGATAACAGACGAATGTATTAACTGCGGAGCATGCGAACCCGAATGCCCAAACAACGCAATTTATGAAGGTGGAGTAGAGTGGGCCATTTCTGACGGCACCACCATAAAAGGTTCTTACACTTTGCTTGACGGAACAGTACTTGATGCTGATAAGAGAAATACCCCCATATCTTCCGACATTTATTACATTGTTCCCAATAAATGTACAGAGTGCCAGGGTTTTCATGAAGAACCGCAATGTGCTGCTGTATGCCCGGTAGATTGCTGCGTGCCTGATGAAGATTATAAAGAAACTGTGGATGAACTGATGGCTAAAAAAGAAAAATTACATATATAGTTTTTGTAGCCGTAAGGCTTAATTAAGCAGGTGATATTTCCTGCTCACTTGGCGAGGGTATTACATAATACTTTCGCCTTTTTATTAGTATCTGCCGGGGTTATATTTACTACCTTTCGTCGCAGAAAAAAATGTGTTATGATCAGATGTTTTGTTTTTATCATGCTGGTGGAGCTGCTGGCCTGTAACAGTAAAAAAGAAACAGCTCCTGCACCGGTAAACGAAAAGATTGCATTAATGAAAACAGATGAAGCTTTTTCTGACCTGAGCGCAGAAAAAGGAATGAAAGCTGCTTTTATAGAATATATAGACAGTAATGGTGTATTGCTAAAGCCGCACCAGTTGCCCATTGTAGGTGCCCATGCCATAGATTATCTTATAGAACAAAATGATACTGCTTATACCCTTAACTGGCAGCCCCACAATGCATTTGTTTCCCAATCGGCAGACCTGGGTTATACCTATGGTGTATATGCCCTTCACCCAAAATATGCAGATACCGTTTTATATGGAACCTATGTAAGTATCTGGAAAAAGCAGGAAGATGGCAAATGGAAATTTGTACTGGATAGTGGCAATGAGGGTATTGATACCACACTAAAACCGGAGTTTTAATGTATAAATAACAGGTGCTTCCCACTAATTTTTGTTTCTTTGAACCAAAATCGTTTAATAAGCTATGAAGAAAAATATTGCGCTGGTTACTGGTGGTTACTCCGGAGAAGCAGTAATATCTTATAAAAGTGCCGAAAATATTGAGAAAAATATTGATACGGATAAATGGAATTGTTACCTGGTAGATATTCATTCATTGGGTTGGTTTTATAAAACCACTGCAGGTGAAAAAATAGAAATAGATAAAAATGATTTTTCTATTATTATTGATGGGCAAAAAATAAAATTTGATGCCGTACTTGTTGGTCTGCACGGTACACCCGGCGAAGATGGAAAACTGCAGGGATATTTTGATTGCGTGCATATACCTTATACTTCCTGCGATGCAGCTACATCTGCTTTAACCTTTAATAAAAGATATACCGTAGCGGTAGCTGCTTTTGCCGGTATGCATGTGGCGAAGAGTTTGCACCTGTTTAAGGGAGATAGCACTACAGCACAACAAATAGCAACACAACTTAAACTGCCTGTTTTTGTAAAACCTAATAATGGAGGCAGCAGCCTGGGTATGAGTAAGGTGAGCCAGGCAGCAGATTTACCGGCTGCTTTAGAAAAAGCTTTTAAAGAAGATGACCAGGTGCTGGTAGAAGAATTTATTAAAGGAAGAGAATTTACCATAGGTGTTTTTAAGAATAAAGGAAAGATTGTAACCTTACCCATAACCGAAATTATTTCTAAAAATGAGTTTTTTGATTTTGAGGCAAAGTATGAGGGGGCAAGCGAAGAGATTACGCCTGCAAATGTAGCAGAAGCCATTGCACAGCAGGTTAGGGATACAGCCAGCAAAGCTTACCAGGTTTTTAACTGCAGGGGTATTGTAAGAATAGATTTTATTTATGATGAAGAAAGCGGCTATCCTTACATGTTAGAAATAAATACCGTGCCGGGGCAAAGTGCTGCAAGCCTGGTACCGCAGCAGGTAGTAGCCATGGGCTGGACCTTGAAAGATTTTTATTCGGCATTAATTGAAGAGTGTTTTATAGAATTGTAGAAAAGTTGTATGTTACTTTAGAAAAGTTCAGCAAGACCTTTCTGAAATTAAATTCTTTGGAGAGACTTTTCTAAAGTTTAAAAGTGCAGCGTGCGTTTCAAAAACTTTTCCAAAGTAAGTTTGAAAGATCAGAAAGTTTTTTTAAACTCAACTTTTGAAAAGTAATGCGGTACTTTAGAAAAGTTTAGCAGATTTTTGTTTATTTAAATTCTTTCTAAAAACTTTTCTAAAGTGTAAATGAGTAACCTGCATTTCAAAAACTTTTCCAAAGTAAGTTTGAAAGATCAGAAAGTTTTTTAAACTCAATTTTTCAAAAGTAGAATCGTATATTTTTTTTCTAAAGCTCAAATATATTATTAAACCAAATTTTCAGGATGTTTAAATTCATCACCAACAAACCTTTTTGGGTAAACCTTCTCGTTGCGATAGCAATGGCAATTCTCATCCTGTTTATTGTATTAAAAATGCTGGGCAGTATTACCAAACATGGCGAATATCTTACGGTGCCTTCTGTAACCGGTAAGAAAACAGCCGAAGCCATAAAATTCCTGGAGTCAAAAGGATTTGAAGTGCAGATACAGGACTCTGTATACGTTGATACCGCTAGAATGGGCATCGTTTTAAAACAATTACCCGACCCCAACAGCACAGTAAAAATAAACCGCTTAATTTTTCTTACCGTAAACAGGGTTACACTCCCCATGGTAGATATGCCGTCTTTACAGGGCAAAACGATGAGGTATGCTTTAGATATTTTAAAACGCAGCCATTTGGTTTTGGGCGATACTACCTTTAAACCAGACTTTATGCGGGGCTCTGTACTGGAGCAAATTTATAATGGCAACAGTATTTCATCCGGTTCAAAGTTACCCTGGGGCAGCAGTGTAGACCTTGTAATTGGCAGCGGCCTGGCCGATCAAAAAATAATGGTACCAGACCTGCTGGATTTAACCCTGGCACAAGCCAAACTCATATTGGAACAAAATGGCCTGGGGCTTGCTGCCGTTATTCCAGATCCCGGAACAAAAGATACAATGGGCGCATTTGTATTTAAACAAAACCCTCCAAGGTATAATGAGGAGAATCAACTATTATACATTCAGTCGGGCCAGTTGGTAGATCTCTGGGTATCGCCCACAAGAAAAGTAACAAAAGATTCTACCATACAAAAAGATCCCGAATAAAATAATTTTTACATTATGACAACAATAACTGCAGAAGAAATAAAAACAAGACTCGATGCCGGGGAAAATATTAATCTTTTAGATGTAAGAGAACCCGATGAGCGTGCAACATTTAATATTGGCGGTATATTTTTGCCATTAGGCAAAATACAAACCATGCAAACAGAAGATATTGATGACTGGAAAAACGAAGAAGTGATCATCTATTGCAGAAGCGGAAACAGGAGCGGCCAGGCCTGCC
>JAYVGA010000582.1:0-11479 GCA_043772635.1 Chitinophagaceae bacterium | reverse complement strand
AAAACTGCGATGCCTCAGGGTTGTGCAATGGAGCAATGATAAGCCATTTGCGGTTGCGCAAAATGCGGTGCGTGGCTGATGTTATGTACCTGCCCGATTCGCTGTATAAAAGTTTTTGTACTTCTTCTGTTTGATGAGCCGTAAACCCTGCATCTTTAATTATCTCATACAACACTGTGTGCAGGGCTGCTGTTTGTAATAATTTTAAAACCGGCAGGTGCAATTCCTGGCCCTGTTTTGTTATTAGTTTCTTTTTTATCTGTGCTATAGAAAAATTATAGATCGTATTAATTTCTCTAAAGCGGCTGGCATTATCTAAAAGGTTTTCTTTTACCTGCGGAAAAACTTTTTGCAAACCGGGTATAAGCTGATTGCGAAAATAATTGCGGGTATATTTATCGCTGCTGTTGGATGAGTCTTCCCGGTAAGCCAGGTTATTTTCATTTGCAAATTCCAGTATGTCTTCCTTGGTTGCAAACAACAATGGGCGGATGATATTATTTTGTTTTGGAACAATACCTTTTAATCCATTAATACCGGAGCCTTTAAAAAAATTCATCAGTATGGTTTCTATGTTGTCATCGGCGTGGTGGGCGGTAAGAAGAACAGAAGCCCCCAACCCCCTGAAGGGGGCTTTTTGCGGTTTATGGATGGAGGATACTTTTATAGTGTTCAAGAGTTCATTAAACCATTGGTAGCGCAATTCACGGGCGGCTACCTGTATGCTGGTTTTGTTTTCCGTGGCATATTTTTCAGTATCAAAATGTTTTACAAAAAATGCGGCTTCATATTTTTTTGCAAGCGCTGTTACAAATTGTTCATCGCCATCACTCTCGGCTCCTCTTAAATTAAAATTACAATGTGCAATGGCAAAATGATAACCCGCCTGTTTGCACAGTTCGCACAGCACTACACTATCTACCCCGCCACTAACGGCAAGGAGCAGCCGGTCTTTTGGTAAGAAAAGATTTTCTGTTTTGATGTATGCAATAAATGATTGAAGTAAATTCATGTGGCCCCTGACCCCTAAAGGGGAACCTTGATTGTTAGTTAATAATTATATTGATACTTTTTTCAATTTTTAAGCTTAGGTAAAAGATGAATGAAGCTGCAAAAGTACAAGTGAGTGACATCCCTACATACATGTAGGGAATGATCCACAAAAAAACAAATGCTGGTTACCAAAATATAAGCTTTCAATTATTAAACACAATCAAGTTTATAATAATGTAACCTCTTAAGTTCCCCCTTCGGGGGTCAGGGGGCAATGTCTTCCAAGGCCCCCTGCAATTCATTAAACGCATGATTATCCCCTGCCTTCTTAGCTTCCTGCATACCCCGCTCGTAAATTTTTATGGCTTTTTCAAAGTTACCCTGGCGCTCCAGTAATTTGCCCAGGTGATAATAAGAACCCACATAACTGGGCTCCCGCAGCAAAATTTCGTTAAACAATTTGCGGGCCTCCTCATCCTTATCCACCTTTATGTATTCCAGTGCCAGCGCATGTTGCAGAAAACTATCCTTGTCTGCTGTCTTCATATATTCCAGTAATTTTTCTATCCTGCTCATTCCACAATATTTTTTAAACGTTTCATAAAAGGTATCATTGCATCGCTTATATTTGCACTTAGTTGCATAAACAACCTATTTCTACAGTCCTAATTTTTTGTATATGAAAATTTTAGTTTGCATAAGTAAAACGCCCGATACCACGGCAAAAATAGCCTTCGCAGATAACAATACGAAATTTGCTGCCGATGGCGTACAGTGGATCATTAATCCTTACGACGAATGGTATGCCCTGGTGCGTGCTATAGAATTAAAAGAAGCAGATGCTTCTGCTGTATTGCATTTAATAAATGTGGGCACGGCCGAAAGCGATCCCATCATTCGCAAAGCACTTGCCCTTGGCGGCGATGAAGCCATAAGGGTAAACAGCGAAAATACAGACAGCTATAATATTGCTGGCCAAATTGCAGCCGTGGCCAAAGAAGGTGCCTATGATATAATTTTTACCGGCAAAGAAACCATAGATTATAATGGCTCTTCCATTGGCGGTATGGTGGCAGAAATACTGGACCTACCTTACATTTCCCACGCTTTTAAATTTGACCTGGAGGGCAGCAATGCCATAGCCATCCGGGAGATTGAGGGCGGCGAAGAAACCAATAAAGTGGCACTACCGGTAGTGGTTAGCTGCCAGAAAGGAATGGCCGAGCAGCGCATTCCCAACATGAAAGGAATTATGGGTGCCCGCACTAAACCATTAAAAGTAGTGGAGCCTGTGGCGGCCGATACCTTAACAACAGTGGCATCTTTTGATTTACCGCCTGCAAAAGCCGGTGTAAAATTAGTGAGTGCAGAAAACCCGGAGGAGCTGGTGAGGTTGCTGCATGAGGAGGCGAAAGCGATATAATAGCCCGAAGCCCCCTGACCCCCTAAAGGGGGAACCTAAGATCGGATAATGTTATTTATGGTTGCTGTTTTAATAAATGAAGGGTGTGATTTTTTTGTAACGAGCGATCAGTCTTTGGGGATCATTCTTGCGTCGCACTCTTGTACTTGTTCAGCTTTATTGAGCATTTATATAAGCGGTTCGGAAAAACAAAGGATTAAAAATAAAAATAAGTGTTCTTTACCTTTTAATAAACAAGGCAAATATTTTAAAACAAACCCATTACCTGCAAATTCAGAATAGAGTTTCCGTTTGCAGAGAACAAAAGCCCCTTTAGGGGTTGGGGCAAATCTTATACTATGAGTATTTTAGTATTTTTAGACCAGGCCGATGGCCACATTAAAAAATCATCTTTTGAAGCGGCTAATTATGCGGCAAAAGTTGCAGAGCAATTAAGCACATCGGCAGAAGCCATTGTGCTGGGCGCCGTAAACGATGAACTTGCCTCGCTGGGCAATTATGGTATTACAAAAGTGCATACCGTAACAGATGCTGCATTAAATAATTTTGATGCATCGGTGTTTACAAAAATTATTGCACAGGCAGCAGAAGCTGCAGGTGCAACAGTAATTGTTTTTAGCAACAACACTGCAGGCAAAGCCGTAGCACCCCGCCTTAGTGTTCGGTTAAAAGCCGGGCTGGTTTCCGGCGCCATTGCCCTGCCCGATTTAAGCAATGGCTTTGTGGTTAAAAAAACCGTTTTCAGCGGTAAAGCTTTTGCCAATATTGCCGTTACCAGCGATAAAAAAATAATTGCATTAAACCCTAATTCTTACAATATAGTAATGGGCACAGGCACTGCAGAAGTGGTGCCTTTTGCAGCTACCATTGATGCTGCCAAAGTAGAAGTAACAGCCGTAAATAAAGTAACCGGCGAAGTATCATTAAGCGAAGCAGATATTGTAGTAAGTGGAGGCCGTGGTTTAAAAGGCCCCGAAAACTGGGGATTGGTAACTGAGCTGGCTACCCTGCTGGGAGCAGCCACAGCCTGCAGCCGCCCGGTGGCAGATATAAACTGGCGCCCGCATCATGAGCATGTGGGGCAAACCGGTCTTGCTATTGCGCCTAATTTATATATTGCCATTGGTATATCCGGTGCTATACAGCACCTGGCCGGCGTAAACCGCAGTAAAGTAATTGTGGTAATAAATAAAGATCCGGAAGCACCATTTTTTAAAGCAGCGGACTACGGCATTGTAGGTGATGCCTTTGAAGTAATGCCAAAAATTATTGATGCAGTAAAAAAGATGAAAGGCGTAGCTTAATATCTTTAAAAATATTTTACCAAACAAAACTCCTGCATAAAGCAGGAGTTTTTGTTTACGTTATACCAGCCCTTTATTGAAATTTTTCAAAAGTTTTTGCCCGCCGAAAAATCCGTTTAAGCGTGTTAACCGGTAAGATGCTATTACATAATTTCCTTTCGTCTTACCGCCTTACCGGCAAATAAATTAGCCTGCATCTAATTTATTTTAAATAGTATCCGGCGTAAATATTTTTACAAAGCCATCATTTTCGCTGCTTACTATAAGCAAACTCTTTTTGGTAGGGCTGTCTTTTGCATTAATAAATAAAACGCCTTCCGGTGCATCGCCACATTTTATCATTTGCAAAAACACAGGTAATGCAGGGTTGGTAATATCGTACATGGCCACTGCATCTGCTCTTTCCAATGCAATAAATGCCACTTTTTTATTGCCCACCTGTCCCGTGGTAATGCCCTCGGGTTCGCAGCCCTTATCATCGCTGCGGCCATCATCGTACACTCCCAATGCAAATGCTTTTTTATCCAGTTCATTTTTGCTGTCAAAAATTTGTGCACCGGTATTTCCATTCCATACAGAAAAAGAACGGGCACTAAAAGAATAAAGTTCATCGTAATCGCCATCACCATCGGTATCGCCCAATTTAGTAGTTACGTTTAGCCTGCCCATCTGAGCATCCAGTTTTAATGTGGCAGCAGTGGGGAAAATAACAGGATCAAGCGCCAGCGTTTTAATTCTTCTGGCTTCATTTAAAGCAGTGTATTCTCTTGCATCTCCTTCATTGGCTGTAAACAAATAAGGTACCCCATCTTTTTCTACAAGGGCAATAGCATCGGGCAGGT
Source organism: Chitinophagaceae bacterium (assembly GCA_043772635.1). Lineage (GTDB taxonomy): Bacteria > Bacteroidota > Bacteroidia > Chitinophagales > Chitinophagaceae > Ferruginibacter. Next base: position 6,917 of record JAYVGA010000582.1, on the reverse strand, counting down.
ACATTCCTTTTAATGGCCATGCATTAAAAGCTGTTGTCAAATCCAGGTCGCTTACATCAATACCATTTTCTGCGGTATTAAAATTTTTAAAACCCAGTGGAAAAATATTGCTGATGTTTTTGGCAGCAATATTAATTTTAGCAATGGCATTGTTTTCCTGCAGTGTTACCCATGCCGTTTTAGAATCGTTAGATACCGTTATGTACTCCGGCTCTATATCTTTTACAAAATTATTACCCAGTCCAAAAATGCGCATACCCGCAGCTTTCAGCGTTGTTTCCTGTGCCGTAAATGCACTAAAATCTACAGTGGTTACGGCATAGTTATTATTTACTTCAATTATAGAAACCGTACCAGGCGGGTCGTTACTGTAATCTGCATTGGGCTCCCCTTCATTGGCGGTTAAAATATAATTACCATCTTTTGTGTAGGTAATCATATCGGGTAATGCTCCTACGGTTATTACTTTTACTTCGCTGTAATCATCTGTTTTAAATACTACTACTTTACCATTGTCCTGTTTTATGATGGCTTCAATAGCTGCAGCTACTTTTCCGTTGCTCACGGCCAAACTGTTTACTGCGCCTGCATAAGCCGTTAAAGAAATACTGCTGATAAGTTTAGGGGCGGCAGGATTTTTTACATCCACTACATCAATTTTATTTGTGCCGCTGTTGTTTACCACAAACAGCCGCTGTGTAGCAGCATCGTAAGCAGAAATTTCTGCCGCCCCTGTGCCGCCAATACCCAAACTTCCTATCTCTTTAAAAGTTGAGGCATCTTCATTTACAAAAAAATCCGGCGTATCGTCTTTTTTGCAGGAAACAGCTAAAATGCAATAAGCAAGTAATAATGCTGGTAATTTCATATAAGTTTGTTTAGTTATTTTACAAAGCAATATTCCCAGAAGTATGTTACCAATTTGTAAGGCTATGGTTATAAAAACATTAATTATACAGCCACAGGCATATAATACTAAACCCGCTACAGAGCTAAGTCAATTGCCTGCCAATAAAAATCTATATCATTTGTGAAAACTTTATTTTTTATATTTGCCTCCGGTTAAAACCATATTACAAAAGCTCACCGCTATCGGATTATGAAAAAAATTGAACTGGAAATAGTAGCATTATCGCACAGCATTACCCAAACGCACTCCTATGCAGTGGTACTGGGAGAAATAAACGGCCTTAGGCGCCTGCCCATTGTTATTGGTGGTTTTGAAGCACAGGCCATAGCCGTGGCGCTGGAAAGAATGAACCCCAGCCGCCCGCTTACCCACGACCTTATGAAGAATTTTATGATGGCCTTTAATGTAGAACTGCACGAAATTGTAATAAACGACCTGCAGGAAGGCATTTTTTACTCCAAGCTGGTGTGCAGCTCTGCCAATGATACGGTAGAAATAGATTCCCGCACTTCTGATGCACTGGCGCTGGCCGTAAGGTTTGGCTGCCCCATTTATACTTACGAAAATATACTGGAGCAGGCAGGCGTAATGATGGAAGACGATCATAAAAAAGAATCATTGCCGGTATCATCATCCCCGGTTACCAGCGACCAAACGGGTAAAGACGATCTTAAATCGCTTAGCCTGGCAGAACTGAATATGCTGCTTACAGATGTACTGGAGCATGAAGATTATATAAGAGCCATTGCCATAAGAGATGAGATAAAAAGCAGGGGGAAATAAAGGAAAATTATTTTGATGGATAAATTCTTAACCTATTATTGATTATTAATTATTTACTCTCAACTTATAATACGTATTGTTGCTGCATTATTTTTTGAACTTATTTTTTTTTGAAAACCAGCTAATATCTCCGGTTAAACTTCATTGGCGACGCTCCATTCAAATTCAGTTCCCTAATATGGCTTTTGCTTTCGGATTAAAGTTAATTACTAAACCGTATCTTTTAAATAAATAAAAGAAACTGTTTATTTTAAAATGGATTATTAATTTATTGTTTCCCCAAGATAATATCATCCATGAAATAATTAGCCCCTATTTATTTTTCATTAAAAAAATTATCCATCCAAATGGTTTTATTTCCCAACTGCAAAATAAATATTGGTTTAAATATACTGGCTAAAAGGTCCGATGGCTATCATGACCTGCAAACTATTTTTTATCCTGCTGCTGTTAAAGATGCTGTAGAAATAATAGCATCGGATGATTCATCAACAGAAATAATTTTTACCGGCAGCGGCATACCCATACATGGGACACAGGAAAATAATCTTTGCGTTAAAGCATACCGTCTTTTAAAAAAAGATTATCCTCACCTGCCCGCTGTAAAAATGCATTTACATAAAACCATTCCTATGGGTGCGGGCCTGGGCGGCGGTTCGGCAGATGCTGCTTTTACTTTACAGCTGCTAAACACAAAATTTTCCCTGGGTCTATCGCCTCAACAACTTTTGCCCTATGCATTACAGCTGGGCAGCGACTGCCCTTTCTTTATCATTAATAAACCCTGTTACGCCAGTGGCCGTGGAGAAATTTTAGAGCCACTGCAACTGGATCTTTCGGCTTATGCATTGCTTATCGTAAACCCGGGTATTCATATAAGTACCAGCCTTGCTTTTTCTAATATAACTATTGCAGCAAACAAAAAAGATTTACGGCAATTAATAGCAAAGCCCATACAGGAGTGGAAGGATACCATCATCAACGATTTTGAAAAACCGGTGTTTGAAGCCTGGCCACAAATAGCTGCCATTAAAACTGCCCTCTATACATCGGGCGCTATCTATGCCGGCATGAGCGGCAGCGGCAGCAGTGTTTTTGGCATTTTTAAAAAAGAGGATATCCCTGCAATAAACTTTCCGGAACATTACTTTTGCAGGTGGCTTTAATCTTTTATCTTTGAGCCATCAAATCATCAACCACCATAGCATTTTTAAACAGCAATCTTGATTTGCTGAATCACTAAGGGCAGCCCCCAAGCCCCCCGCCCCCAAAGGGGAGTTTGGCTCTCAGGTGTAGTTAGTCTAATTAATTAAGTTATTTCACTATCACAAATAGTTCGTCATTGACCATTCACCATTGACAATTCACCATTGACCATTGACCATTGACATTTAAAAATTTACAAAATGAACACAACAACAAATTCCTCGCAATATTTTTTAGACCTGGAAGATAAATACGGTGCACACAATTATCATCCATTGCCCGTAGTATTAAAAAAAGGTTTGGGCGTGCATCTCTGGGATGTAGATGATAAACAGTACTACGATTTTCTAAGTGGCTACTCTGCCGTAAACCAGGGGCATTGCCATCCAAAAATTATTGGTGCGCTGGTGCAGCAGGCCCAGTTGCTCACGCTTACTTCTAGGGCATTTCATAATAATTTACTGGGAGAGTATGAGCAATTTATTACCAGCTATTTTGGTTACGATAAAGTACTGCCTATGAACACCGGCGTAGAAGGCGGGGAAACAGCCATTAAGCTGGCAAGAAGATGGGGTTATACCATAAAAGGAATTGAAGAAAATAAAGCCAAAATTATTTTTGCGGAAGGTAATTTTTGGGGAAGAACAATGGCGGCCATCTCCTCCTCTACTGACCCCAGCAGCTACAAAAATTTTGGCCCTTACATGCCGGGTTTTGAAATTGTGCCTTACAATGATTTAGTGGCTTTGGAAAAATCTTTCCAGGATAAAAATGTAGCGGCATTTATGTTTGAACCAATACAGGGAGAAGCAGGTGTAGTAGTGCCGCATGAAGGCTATATAAGCGGCATTAGAAAACTGTGCAACGAATACCAGGTGCTCATGATTGCAGATGAAATACAAACGGGCCTTGCACGCACTGGTAAAATGCTGGCCTGCGATCATGAAAATGTGAAGCCGGATATTTTAGTTTTGGGCAAAGCATTAAGTGGCGGAACCTTACCCATAAGCGCCGTACTTGCCGATGATAATATTATGCTTACCATTAAACCCGGCGAGCATGGAAGTACTTATGGCGGTAACCCGTTGGCCTGTAAAGTGGCCATGGCAGCACTTACTGTTTTAAAAGAAGAAAACATGGCGGCCAATGCAGCAGCAATGGGTGAACTGTTTCGTGCCCAACTGGCAAAAATAAATTCTCCTTTTATTTCGGTTATACGTGGGCGGGGTTTACTAAATGCTATTATTATAAAACATCCCAATGCCGATGCTGCCTGGGAAATTTGTATAGAACTTATGAAAAACGGTTTGCTGGCCAAGCCTACACATGGAGATATTATCCGTTTTGCCCCACCCTTAATTATTAATGAAACACAGATAATGGATGCAGTTGCTATTATTAAAAAAAGTTTATCTGTACTTAATTAGCGCCTACGTTTTTTAAAATGTTTTTATAAAGGAAATTATGAGCCAGGAAAATAATACGCTGCCTGTTTTAAGAAAAGGCATTTTTTTAAGGCAGGCAGTTATAGGCATTACCGATGGGCTCATTATTCCCTTTGCCATTACTACAGGTTTTAGTGTAATAGCAACCAACAACCACCTGGTAGTGCAGGCAGGAGTTATGGTTATTGCTGTGGGTGCAGTAATAATGGGGCTTGGCGGTTATTTTGCTGCAAAAAACAGGCAGGTAAACCTGTCGCAAAAATCTACCGAAGAAGAAGATAAAATAAAAAAAACGGAGCTTGAAAAAACAGTGCAGCTTTTTAAACAACTTAATTTAAGTAAAGAAATGCAGGAGCAGGCAGCAGTAGAAATTGAAAAGGATAGTGTGGAGTGGAAAGCATATCTGCATAAACACCTGCACGAACTGGAAATTTCTGAAATATCGCAATTACCAAAAACGGCTTTTATTATTGCCATCTCTTATGCACTTGGTGGTTTTATTCCGCTGCTGCCGTATTTATTAATTAGTGATAAAGATGGCGCCTTTTTATATTCGGCTGTTATTACCATGGGAGCATTACTGTTGTTTGGTTTTGTAAAAAGCAAGGTAAATAAAGAACCGCTTCTTTGGGGTACATTACGATTGATGATATTTGGAATAGTAACAGCAGCGGCGGCTTTTGCTGTAGCAAAAATATTTTTGCAGTAAGTTAATTTGCATTAAGAACTTTAGAAAAAATTTTATTTTTTTAAGTTCTCTTAAGCCTGATTTACTTTTATTTTTATTTTTATCAAAAATAATTTTCCTTTTTTTCTGCAATAAAAAATAACTCTGTTCCTGCACGGGCTGCAATGGAGTTATAACAGTCATCCATTTTAATTCTATTAAATTTTTGTGCAAATAAAGCCTGGTATTCTTCTTTGCTGCCACCAAAGGGCGGGCCTCCATCAAAAGAACGGTTAAATAAAACACCCACCAGTTTGCCGCCAGGTTTTAAAAGATCAGCCATTTTATTTACATAATCATTTCTTAATACATGCTGCAACGCACAAAAAAAAGTTTGTTCTATAATAAGATCAAAAGTTTCCTTCAATTCAAAAAAATCGCCGCAGATAATATGCAGTTGCTTACCCACATATTCTTTCAGTTTTAATTTAAGGGAATCTGCAGCAGCAGGAGCAATATCAATTAAGGTAATATTAGTAAACCCTTTTTGCAACAGGTACTCCGCCTCATACCCATTACCACAACCCGGAATAAGGATGGAACTATTTTTATCGGCTAACTGGTTGATGTATTCTTTTAAGGGAGTAGAAACTGCACCTATATCCCAGCCTGTTTCATTGCTGCTGTAGCGGTTGTTCCAGTAATTTTTATCAAGGCTGTTATCCATAATTAAGAATCTACTGTATGTTTATGGTTGCTCAAAATATTGTTCATCGTCCATTCTATTTTTTTAGTAAACGGGTGTTGCCTCACGGTACAGTCTGTTTTAATACAGATGGCACAACTAAAATCCAGGCATCCGTCGGAATGCACAAACAATTCCATTGACTCTCCAAAATTTTTTTTAACCAGGGTTGATAATGCATCAATTTCTTTATGCGCTTCGTGCACATTAAAATACCAGGGCACAGTAAGATGACAATCCATATGCAATGTGGGCCCGTATTTTATTATGCGCAGGTTATGCAAATCTACCCAGTTGGCATTGCGGTTTTCATTTAAACTAACCACAAGTTTTTTCAGCAGTTCATCATCGGCTTCATCCATAATACCGGCAATAGAACTGCGTATTATTTTGTAACCGGTATAAATTATAATAAAAGCAAACAGCATGGCTACTGCACTATCCACCCAATAAATATTGGTAAAATACAATAAGATAAGGCCGGCAATAATACCTGCAGTAGAATATGCATCAGACTTTAAATGTTTACCACTTGCAATAAGTGCCAGCGAATTATTTTTTTTGCCCGTGGCTGCACAAAGTGAGCCTGCCACATAATTAATAAGAGCAGTTACGGCCACCAGCATAATACCCCAATCTAATTTTTGAATATCATGAGGGTACAGCAGATTTTGAATGGCTTCATAAATAATAATAAACCCCGCCACAGAAATAAGTGTACCCTCTATAGCTGCCGAAATAAATTCTACTTTTCCATGCCCGTAAGGATGATCTATATCCCGGGGCTTGGCAGATACATATAAACTATACACGCCAATTAATCCTGCCACAACATTTACAATGCTTTCCAGTGCATCGGTAAGGATAGCTACAGAATTAGTAATATACCAGGCTATAATTTTTATTAAAAAAAGGGCAATAGAAATAACAGCTATTAGTTTTTGAACTTTTAAATTTTGTTTGGCTGTGGTCATGGTGCGCAAAGATATAAAAGTAAACCTGGTCAGAGTAACCCTGGTCTGACGGTCTACGTCTGACCAACGATAAATAAAAACCTTAATTGTCAATGGTCAATTAATGCCGTTTACTTAAGAACAAATGTTCAATAATCAATTTTCAATGCTCAATTTTCAATTATAAAAGGCAGGTGCATTTTCATTG
>JAYVGA010000581.1:0-2323 GCA_043772635.1 Chitinophagaceae bacterium | reverse complement strand
ATAAAGCTCACGTTGGGTACGGTGGTAATTACGGTTTGGTTAAATTCTCTTTCCAGCCGCTCCTGTATAATTTCCATGTGCAGCAGGCCAAGAAATCCGCAGCGAAAACCAAAGCCGAGTGCCTGCGATGTTTCCAACTCAAAAGTAAGAGAGGCATCGTTTAACTGCAGTTTTTCCATACAATCCCGCAGCTCTTCAAATGCATCTGTTTCTACCGGAAAAATACCGGCAAATACCATGGGCTTCACTTCTTCAAAACCATCAATGCGGCTTTGCGTTGGGTTAACTACATTGGTAAGAGTATCTCCTACTTTTACTTCTTTGGCATTTTTAATTCCGGTAATAAGATAACCTACATCGCCGCAATGCACCGATTTCTTTTTATCCATGCCCAGTTTTAAAATGCCTACTTCGTCTGCAAAATATTCCTGGTCGGTGCTAAAGAATTTTACTTTATCGCCCTGCTTAATGCTGCCATTAAAAATGCGGAAGTAAACAATGATGCCACGGAAACTGTTGAACACACTATCAAAAATAAGTGCCTGCAATGGGGCAACAGGATCGCCGGTTGGTGCCGGTATGCGTTTAATAATTGCTGCTAAAATTTCTTCTATGCCAATGCCGCTCTTGCCGCTGGCTAATAAAATATCTTCTTCTTTGCAACCCACCAGTTCTATAATCTGGTCTTTTACTTCGGGTATCATGGCACCATCCATATCAATCTTATTGATTACAGGAATAATCTCCAGGTCGTTGCCAATGGCCAGGTAAAGATTGCTGATGGTTTGTGCCTGAATACCCTGGGTGGCATCTACCAAAAGCAGGGCACCTTCGCAGGCTGCCAGTGCACGGCTTACCTCGTAGCTAAAATCTACGTGGCCGGGTGTATCTATGAGGTTAAGAATATATTCTTCACCATTATAGGGATAATTAATTTGTATGGCATGGCTCTTAATGGTGATGCCTTTTTCTCTTTCCAGGTCCATATCATCCAGTACCTGCGCATGCATATCCCTGTCGCTGATGGTGTGGGTAAATTGTAAAAGTCTGTCTGCCAGTGTACTCTTGCCGTGATCTATATGTGCTATGATGCAAAAATTTCTGATGTTCTTCATGTATCCGTTTACTTCTTTTAGGGCGCAAAAATAGCGGAAAAAGCTGGTATTTGAGGTATGGGTTTATGGTGTTAAAGCCTCTTATATGTAAACAAAGCATTATCTGCATAATTAAAAAAAGCGGGCACTAAAATGTTAGCATAATAATTGGGTATAGCTTTTACATCTTCCGCAAGAGCGGCTATTTATCAACAAAAAAATACATTATGAAATTATTAAATCGTGTACCTGCCATTGCCTTAATTGGTTTAATGGCCTGCAACAATGCTACAGAAACAACTACAACAACGGGAACAGTTACAGATACTTCTACAACTGTAACTACAGAACAACCTGCAGTTTCTGCAAAAGAATGTTACGCCTCCATTACCGCAAAAGACACCGTACAATTAACCCTTATGCAACAGGAAGGAGCCAATATTACCGGCGAACTGAGCTTTAAATATTCAGGAAAAGATAAAAATACCGGAACCCTGAACGGGCATATGATGGGCGATACTCTAATGGCAGATTATACTTTTATGAGCGAGGGAACATCATCTGTAAGACAGGTGCTGTTTTTAAAAACCCCACAGGGATACAAAGAAGGTTATGGCGAGTCTGAAGAAAAAGGTGGCAAAATGGTTTTTAAAAATTATGCAAAAGCAGATTATAATAAATCTGCCCTGTTAGAAAAAGTGGATTGCAAATAGTCCCTCACCCCAACCCCCGTCCGACGGAGTCATCCGGGCGGGCCTCTTCTTTTGCCTGCCCCGCTTATTGCGTGGGAGAGGGAACAGGAATTGGGTTTCTTTATAAAGTTAATTTCTTTAATTAAACGGCATACTCAACATAAATAAATAGCAATAAAAAAAGGAAGCTGCAGCTTCCTTTTTTTATTGCTGATGATGAAGTACAGCTATGATATAAAAATTACAGACTCAAATAGTTTTTATTTTTTTCAGTAATAAAATAATATCATCTTATTTTTATTGCTTACAAAAAAAGCTATATGCAAATTCTTAACAGTACTGCTGCCGACCTATCCACCATTTTTAGTTTATACGATGATGCAGTGGCTTATCAAAAAATAAAATTTGATAAACACTGGCTGCCTTTTGATGAAGCCATGGTGAAAAAAGAAGTAGCCGAAAACAGGCAATGGAAAATTATGGAAGGGGATGATGTGGCCTGTATTTTTGCCATTACCTATGATGATCCTTTTATCT
>JAYVGA010000580.1:0-2998 GCA_043772635.1 Chitinophagaceae bacterium | reverse complement strand
CATTCTCATAGAAGCCTGGTCCAGGCCAAAAAATTGTTTAGCACCTTCACTTAAAAATCCGAAGCGGTGAAGAATTCTAAAATCAAGATTGCCTTTGTGTAGCATTTCTACAGAATGCGCATTAATAACACGGGTAGATTTAAAAGTGCTGAATACTTTTTGGGTAGTATTTGCAGAGTCTTTTATTTCATCAAGCAAAGAAGTTTCCTGGGCGTATGCGAAAAAAAACTGTGAAAACAGTAGGGTTAAAAAACATTTTTTCATATTCCTTATTATGATTAATTAGTTAACAATCCACCGGCCCTTATCCAGTCTGTAATGATAGCTTTTTCTGTAGCATTTAATGAAGGGCCTCCCTGTGGCATATCGCCAATATCTACAGCACGAGTTTTAATTCTTGCCTGAAATTGCACAATGTTACAATCTACTGCCCAGTTCATTCCGCCCTGCGAATTGGAACCGTTGTGACAGCTATTGCATTTAGCAGCCAGCAAACTTTTTACTGCATTAAATTTAACGCCTGCAGTTCCTGCGGCAGCCACTGTTACAGACTGAGAATTTTCGCAACCTACTGCATCTTTAGCAAAAACGGTGTAAGTACCTGCAGCGAGGTTAGAAAAAGTTCCCGAAGCCTGGTAACTGCCTGCACTGTTTAGTTTATAAGTAAAGCCTGTGCTGCCCGATGCAGAAACGACAATGCTACCGGTAGTGCCACAACCATTAGAACCAGCAGGAGTGGCAGTAATGGTAATCGTTTTGCCGGCACATAAATCCGTTACCGGTGGTGTTGTGGGATTGGGAGAACTCTTGCTGCAGGAAGAGATTTGTGTAATGGTAATAAAGCTTACTACACATATTATCACAATTAAACTTTTGTTATTCATAAGCGTATATTTTTTTAAAAAATACGCAGGCAACAGGGAGTTGGTTGCTTTATTTGTTTTTAATTTTTCTCAGCGGTTGATATTTTATGCCCAGTAATAATTCGGTAGAAAATAATTTTACCTGCCCCTCGCCCACGCCTGCTATTGGAATAGCAACGCCCGGTGCTGCATGCAGGGAAAAGTTTTTTGAAATATTTTTTTCTACACCGGCAGCTATTTTTAATTGAGAAAATAAATGCTGGTTGCCTTTGTAACTTCCGTGCCCCTCGGAAGGATTGCCATACCTGGTATAATAATAATGGTAGTCTTCTTTTTTCATTATGTAAGAAGATAAACCAACATTGGTAAATACTTTTATTTTTTTGGCCGATGCAATATCATACCGGAATGCTAAAGGAATTTCATACACTTTGCAATTGGCAGCAATTTTTTTCATTGTTACACTGCCCCAGTAAGTACCGGGTTTTGTTTTGTAATCTGCCGGGCCTGCCTCATACTTTTTATTGCTGCTAAAAAAACCAGTTTGAACACTTAGTTTTTCTGTGAGCTGATACCCAACAGTAATGCCCGTTTTTGCAGTAACTGTTCCTAAGGAAAATAATTTCACCCCACTTCCTTCGACACCAGCACCTATAATTAAATAAAAACTGGAAGATTTAGTTTTATTTTTATTTTTTTCTGAGGTAACTGTTTTATTCTTTGCAGGCTCATCTGCTGATGCAGGAGGAACCCTTATTATTTTTTCTGTTGATGTTTTATTTTCTGCAGTTAATAAAACAGGATCTGATGATTTAACAACAGTAATTTCCTGCATTTTATTTTTACCGCCATCGGTTACATTATCCTCATCTGCGGTAGCATTATTTTGCTGCACATTAAATGCAGTTTTACTTTTTACTTTATCTGAAACAGCCCGTTTATTTTGTGTAAGGCTGATATCGTTTTGGCTATTTGAATTTTTTGGTGGCGATGTTTTTGACTGCTGCTTTTGCACAGTTGACGTAACAGCACTGATTGGGCCAGGCAAAGATTTTACAGCAGCAGGTTGATTTGTTTTACCAATATTACCGGAAGAAATATTATTACCGGGAGAAGCATTTTCTGCAGCAGGCAGCAATGGTACATTTTTATTTTCTACCGGTATGTCAACCTGCTTATTTTTTTGTGCTGCTACACTTACAATAGAATTTTTTACTTCTTGATTTTTAAAAATAAAATATCCTCCTGCACCTAATGCGCCAATTAATGGCAATAACCACCATAGCCAAAAGATGGATGGCTTTCGGTCTTTTTCTGCATTGAGTAAAACCTCCATTTTATGCCATGCTTCTTCATCAAAAGCCGGCTGATAGGCTTCTGATGATTTTTTAATAAACTCTTCTATATCGTCAAATCGCTTTGTTTTCATAATAATTTAAGTCTGTTTCTTTCAACATTTTTTGAATATTCACTCTTGCTTTGGCAAGATTGGATTTGGATGCGCCTACAGAAATTTTTAATTGCTTTGCAATTTCTTCATGCTTATACCCATCCAGTACATGAAGGTTAAATACAGTGCGGTAAACAGGGGATAATTGCTGAATAATGACCAAAATTTCTTTGAACGTCATACGGTCAATAGACGTTTCTACCTTATCGGCAGTGTTAAAATGATGGTCAGAAATTTCGGCAATAAGAAAACGCTGGTTATTTTTTCTCAGGTGGTCTATTGAAGTATTAATCATGATGCGCTTCATCCAACCTTTTAGAGAAGCTTCCACATTTGTGTGTTGAGGGTTAAATGTATGAAGGGCCTTGTACACTTTTAAAAATCCGTCATTTACAACTTCCACTGAATCGTCGGGGCTGGTACAATACCGCAGGCAAATGCCCATAGCGTAACCATAGAACAATTCGTAAAATTCTTTCTGACTACCCCTGTTTGCCTTTACGCAACCCTGGATGATATGTAACAAATCAGGCCTATTTGGCAAAATGTTCAGTTTAAATCTTAAACGGCTCCGTAGTTTAGTTACGCATTATACGCAGTGCTTTACATAAAGGTTGCCGTTGCAAATAATTTTTCGATTTAAAGTTATAAAAAATAAACCCTCAAACTTTTAAAAGTTTGAGGG
>JAYVGA010000579.1:0-2831 GCA_043772635.1 Chitinophagaceae bacterium | reverse complement strand
TTAACCGCTTTGGAAAAGCATTTGTAGATGAACAGCAAATGGGGAGATACCATGAGGATGGCGACAGCTATGATAACAATGAGGAAAACTATTACAAACAACCTATGAACGACCGCTCTTTTATGCAATTAAAACAAAGTATTGGTAGAGAATCTTTTGACGATACAAAAATGCAGGTATTAAAAACTGTAGTAGCAAATAATAATCATGTGAGCAGCAGCCAGGTTAAAGAATTGTTATACCTGCTAAGTTTTGAAAGCAATAAACTGGATGCTGCCAAATACTGCTATCGGTTTGCATCCGATGCACAAAGTTATTACGTAGTTGCAGATGCATTGCAATACAGCAGCAGCAAGAATGAGCTGATGAAATATATCAGACAAAATAGATAGAGGCTTTTAAACGTAATAAAAAATGGAATAAGTTATAAAGAGTAAAAATAATGTGGTAAAAACTTTGTTTTTTTAGTGGCTATACTTTAAAGGGTTGGAGCGTGGGCTCCGCCTTTTTTTAGCCCCCTCTATCTCCCCCAAAGGGGGAGGAAATGGAGGGTCAACGAAGCGAAAAATATTCATTAAAAAAACTTTGACAAAGTTTAGCTGTACAAAAAACTTTACGAGGCTAATATTTTCTTTTAGACAGGTTGCGTTCTTATCAAACTTTGCCAAAGTGAAAAAACTTTGTCAAAGTATCCAACCTTACCACATTATCAAACTTTGCCAAAGTAAAAAACTTTGTCAAAGTAGATTTTCAAATTTAAAATCCCCGGCTGAGCGGCCAGGGATTTTTAACTATTGAGATAAAATATTTTTATTTATTCATCACTTCGGCCATTGTTTTACCAATATCTGCCGGGCTATCTACCACATGAATACCACAGGCCGCCATTATTTTCATTTTGGCTTCGGCAGTATCATCGGCACCACCAACAATAGCACCAGCGTGGCCCATGCGGCGGCCGGGGGGAGCTGTTTGGCCCGCAATAAAACCAACCACGGGTTTTTTATTGCCGGTACTTTTAATATATTCTGCAGCTTCTGCTTCCATGCCACCACCTATTTCTCCAATCATTACAATGGCATCTGTTTCGGCATCGTTCATAAATAATTCTACCGCCTGTTTGGTGGTAGTACCAATAATGGGATCGCCGCCAATACCGATGGCTGTAGAAATACCGAGGCCTGCTTTGGCTACCTGGTCGGCAGCTTCATATGTAAGCGTACCCGATTTAGATACAATACCTATGCGCCCTTTTTTAAAAATAAAACCGGGCATGATGCCCACTTTGCATTCATCTGCAGTTATAACGCCAGGGCAGTTTGGCCCGATAAGCCTGGTATTGCTGCTTTGTAAATAATTTTTCACTTTTATCATATCGGCTACCGGAATACCTTCTGTAATACAAATTACCAATGCTATGCCTGCATCTGCTGCTTCTAAAATAGCATCGGCTGCAAAGGCAGGCGGTACAAAAATAATACTCACATTGGCGCCGGTAGTTTTTACTGCATCGGCTACGGTATTAAATACGGGCTTATCTAAATGGCTGCTGCCACCTTTGCCGGGAGTAACACCACCTACCAGCTGAGTACCATATTCAATCATCTGTGTAGCATGAAAAGTACCTTCAGTGCCGGTAAAGCCCTGTACAATTATTTTAGAATCTTTATTAACTAATACTGACATATTGTTTGTATAAAATTAAAAATTTGTGCGGCAAAGATAAGGCAGAAGGGGGATTGATAAAAGCAATAATTAATATAATATAATATGCAGAACTGCTTTTGATTGTACTTATAATCTGTTTGAGTAAAATATTTTTAATACCAGCTTTAGTTTTTCATAGGATCATCGTCCCGCCCCAAAGCGGGATCCTTTCATCGGCATACCTTTTGGCATCTTTTATCTACATAATAATAAAAAAATAAATAACTCAAACATCTTCTTAAACTTTTAGCTATTATTTGAGGCACACTATTCTTCTGTAATTTTCATTAAAACTTTCCCGGCTAAATTTTATCATTGCATCTTTTCTTGCTGCCGCTCCAAGTGTGGCTCTCAGCTCCGGGTTATTTAACAGCCATTCAATATGCGCTGCTCCTTCTTTAATAATTGCTTCTTCATCTTCAGATTGAATGAGCAAACCATTTTGCTTATGATAAATATAATCAGGGATGCCACTTACTGCAGTGCTTACCACTACTTTGCCATAAGCCATCATCTGCATAACAACTACCGGCAGCCCTTCAAAAGAAGAAGTGAGCAGCAGTGTATCTGCCTTTTGATAAATGGTATTCATCAATGCATCTTCTTTTACACTGCCATAAAAACTGCAGTAAGGATATAGTGATGGGGCTATTATTTTTTCTACATCTCCCACAAAATTAAAATGAACGGGTAAATTCTTTTCATGAATTTGCTGCGCAATAGCGGCTATTAAATGAATTCTTTTTTGGGCAGAACCACGGCCAATAAAAAATACCTGCAGTTCTTTATTATCTGTTTGGCTAAGTGTGGGAATTTCCACAGCATTGTCAATAAAATATAATCTTTCAAAATAATTACCAGGGAGATTATTCTGTTTGTATTGCTGCATTACTTTTTCCATTCCCTTTTTTGTGCTAAAAATACGGGCATCCATTCTATCAATAAAACCAATGGTATAAGGCAGCCATGCATCTACATGTGTAAGCTCTACACAGCGGATACTCTTTCGGATATGCGGAATTACTTTGTAAAAAAAAATACTTTCGCCACCAAACACTACCGGGTTTTGCTGCTGGTTTATCCAGGCTGCCAGTATACCCCTGAAAAAAAAATTTACAAAATGA
>JAYVGA010000578.1:0-5858 GCA_043772635.1 Chitinophagaceae bacterium | reverse complement strand
CAGTACTGTAAATATTTTATTATCTACCGATGGCGGTCAAACATTCCCTACAGTTCTGGCTTCGGCAACAGCCAACGATGGTACAGAAACAATCACTGTTCCTTCTACGCCGGGTACAACCAACCGTATAAAAGTAGAAGCTGCAGCAAATATTTTCTTTGATATTTCAAACACAAACTTTACCATAGGTGCACCTGCACTCTGTGCCGATGCCACAAGTCTGGCTGCAACTGCCATTACACAAAACAGCGCAACAATAGCATGGGCTACAGAGAGCAGTGCCATCAGTTATGATGCAGATTATAAAGCTGCATCTTCATCTACCTGGATTAATGCAGCTACTGGTACCACAAATACTTTTGCAAACTTATCAAGCCTGGCAGCGGGTACAGTTTACGATTACAGGGTAAGAGTAAATTGTGCTGCAGGCATTGGTAATTATGTGCAGGCTCAGTTTACTACCACTGCAGTTGTTGTTACATGCCCCGGTACTTATGATGTTGGTACCAATGGAACTACTGCAGGTGCAGCTACCATTCCTTTAAATACAGATGTAAATGGGTTATTAAATGTAAAAGGAGATAATGATTATTATAAATTAACAATTGCAACTGGTGGAACTATAACTTTATCATTAACCACATTGCCTGCAGATTACCAGCTTGCATTAATTAATAGCAGCGGTACTACACTGCAATCATCTTTAAACAGCGGTACAGTTAGCGAAAGCATCAACGCTACAGTAGCTGCGGGTTTTTATTATGCAAGAGTTTACCCAAGAAACAATGGAACATTAAATGCCGGCAGTTGTTATACATTAAAAGTGCAAACAGGCAGCACTAAATTTTCTGTATCACCCAACCCTGCAGGCTATAATGTAAACCTGGCCTTTAATGCAGGTGCCGGTGGCAAAGCTTTTATTACGGTCATCAAACAAACCGGATCGGTGGTTTTAAATAAAGTTGTTGCCGTAAATGAAGGCGAAAATAACCGGCGGCTTGATGTAGGCAACCTGGCTAGCGGAATGTATTTTATTAAAATTCAAATAGGTTCTACCATTCAAATGGCAAAACTTGTTATTGGAAAATAATGATTCAATTTTTGTAAAAAAAGAGGTTGCAGAAAATGCAACCTCTTTTTTATTTTGAGTATTTTAAACCTCTCGAATTCGAGGGGTTTAAAATAAAATGGCTATCACTCAAATGAAATCATTACTCAACAGTACATCATTAAAAAAATTAAAATAGCATAACGTATTATCATTAAATAATTGGTTATATAATTTGTATCCAGTACTGCAAAAAAAAATAAGGTTTTTAAGAATTTTAATAAATGGCTGCAGATACGCAGCAGAAAAGCTAAAAAATAAATACAAAAATAAGTTGCCCAAAAGGGTTGCAGTGTAACATTTATTACACAACTGCAGCATATCCACTTTTTTGATGTACAATCATACCCGGTGCTGTTTACAGTCATTGTAAAAGCCTATATTAGTCATCAACTCTCACGGGTTTCTGTTGGAATTTTGCATAGTAATTATTCATTACTAAAAAATACCGACAAATGAAAAATCTTATCATATTGGGAGCAGGCACCGCAGGAACCATGATGGCTAATCACCTGCACAATCAATTGAAAAAGCCCGGTTGGCAAATTAGTATTATAGACGAAAGAGAAGAACACCATTATCAGCCAGGATACCTTTTTCTGCCCTTTGATATTTATGCTCCCGAAGACATCATCAAAAACATTGAAACATTTATCCCAAAAAATGTAAACCTCATCCAACAAAAAATAGACCGCATTCTGCCTAAGGATAATAAAATACAATTGGCCAATGGAGAAGAAATGCCTTATGATGTACTCATCATTGCTACCGGTGCAAAAATAGCCCCGGAAGAAACAGAAGGCATGAAGGGAACAGAATGGCAAAAATCTGTTTTTGATTTTTATACTTATGAAGGATCGCTGGCACTGCGAAACAAATTGAGAGACTGGGAAGGGGGTAAACTGGTAATTCATATTACAGAGATGCCCATTAAATGCCCGGTAGCACCGCTGGAGTTTGCATTTTTAGCCGATTCATTTTTTAAGCATAAGCAAATGCGGGAAAAAGTAGAGATCACTTATGTAACTCCATTGAGCGGAGCGTTTACAAAACCAAAAGCTACTGAAGCACTGGAACATTTACTGGACGAAAAAAATATTAAAATAGAAGCAGACTTTGCCATAGAGCAGGTGGACAATATAAACAAAACCATTATAGATTATGGCGGCAGAACCATTCCTTTTGATTTATTGGTAACCGTGCCTACCAATAAAGGAGATGCATTAATAGAAAGATCGGGCATGGGCGACGATTTAAATTATGTGCCTGCTCACAAAGCTACCCTGCAGAGTAAAGCCTATGCAAACATTTTTGTGCTGGGCGATGCCAGTAATATTCCTGCATCCAAAGCTGGCTCTGTGGCTCACTTTGAGGCAGAAATATTAACGGAAAATATTCTTCGCTACATAAAAGCAGAACCACTAAAAGAAGAATTTGACGGCCATGCCAATTGCTTTATTGAAACAGGAAACGGCAAGGCCCTGCTCATAGATTTTAATTATACCCATGAGCCGGTAGAAGGAACTTTTCCGTTTGCAGGCCTTGGGCCACTAAGCCTGCTAAAAGAAAGCAGGATGAACCATTTAGGAAAATTAGCTTTTAGATGGATATACTGGAATGTATTATTAAAGGGTACGCATATTCCTTTTGTATCGGCCACAATGAGCGAAAGCGGAAAGAATTTTAATTAATCTATTTAATCATATAAAAAATAAACAATCATGGAAAGTACAATAGCTGGTAAAACAATTACCGTAAACGAAGAAGGTTATTTAAAAGATTTTAATCAATGGAACGAAAAAGTGGGTGAAGCCCTGGCAGAAGAGGCGCATATAAACCTGTCTCCCAGGCATTGGGAAGTATTAAAATATTTGCAAAATGAAAATAAGAACCAGGTGGCTCTCAGCATCAGGCGTATTGGCAAAAGCGGGGTAGTGGATATAAAAGAATTTTACCAGTTATTTCCACTGGCACCTTTAAAAACCGCAACTAAAATTGCAGGTATTCCCAAACCCGCAAGTTGTATTTAATTCACAAAATAAATTATCTGTCATGAATGAAAATAAAGCTGCAATAAAAAAGATGATGATCATCTTATCTAAAGGCACATTAGAAAATGTATATGCCGCTTTTATATTGGCCAATGGTGCCCGTATGGAAGGCATAGAAGCAGAAATGTTTTTTACTTTTTTTGGGCTGGAAGCAGTGCATAAAAAGAAACTAACCAGCCTGCACGTAGCCACTGTAGGAAACCCATCTATGCACATACCCACCATGATTGGTGGTTTGCCAGGCATGGAAGCACTGGCCACTTCTATGATGAAAAAAGAAATGGAAAAAATAGACATGCCGGAAGTGCCGGAGTTCCTGGATATTTTATCGGCCTCGGGTGTAAAATTATGGGCCTGCAGGTTAGCCATGGATATGTTTCATTATACCAAGGAAGATTTATATGATGGGGTAGATGCTGTGATAACTGTAGGAGATTTTTACAAAAAGAGCGAAGGAGAAGGAGTACACATGCTCTTCGTATAACCTGCTGCACACCTCAATAAAAATGCAGCAGTACTATTTTTTTGCTGCTGTTTTTTCTTAAATAATTAAAAATGGATACAACGAAAAAATGGCTGTTTCCCGGCTTAGGGCGGAGCTGTATCAGGATGCCAACTAAAGAAAATTTTTTTTACAAATAAATGCAATGAACTAATTCGCTTTTTAAACCATTCTGCATCACTGCAGGATATAAAATTTTAATGATGAAAAAAATAATAATCTCAGCAGGGCTTGGTTTTTTGCCCTTCCTGCTTTTAGCTCAGGCAGGTCACATCATGCAGGGAATAGGTGCTACCAACATGTCTATGGGTGGTGCTGCCACTGCCCAGCCAATAGATATCAGCGGGGCAATGCAATGGAACCCTGCATCTATTTCGGCTTTTGATTCAAAAATATTTTCTGTAAATGCAGGCGCATTTTTTTCTTCGCCGGTTTTATCATCCAAAGTTTCTGCACAGGATGGAAATACCTATAGCGGTACAACAAAAGATGACAGGGGCGTATCTGTAATGCCCGCTCTTGCTATGCTCTGGGGCAAAAAAAATTCTAATCATACATTTGGTGTTTCGGCATTTGGCATAAGTGGGTTTGGCGTTACTTTTCCGGAAAGTGCTACCAACCCGGTAAACATGCCTCAAAGCCAGGGAGGTTTTGGCCGCATACAATCCGATTACCAGCTCATGCAGGTAGGGCTTACGTATGCATATAAAATAAGCAAACAATTTTCTATCGGCCTTGCACCCACATTCAATTACTCCTCATTAAAGCTGGCTCCCAATCCGCTTGCATCGCCCAGTCAAACATTGGGATATCCTGTAAGCGATAAGGCTACCGCATTGGGAATGGGGGCACAGTTTGGAATATTTTACAACTCTGGAATGGGAATAAAATTAGGCGCATCTTATAAAACAAAACAACAGTTCAGCAGTTTTGATTTTAAAAATACTTACCTCGATGGTTCTGCAGCACCCAATGTAAAATTTAAAATGAATTACCCTGCAATTTTTTCTGCTGGCATTGGATTCTCAAAAAAGAATATAGACCTGGCAGTAGATTATAGATTTGTAGATTACGAAAACACAGAAGGATTTAAAGCAAAGGGCTGGACCAATACAGCTTCTGTTGCTGGTTTTGGATGGAAAAATATGTCCATCGTTTCTGCAGGAATACAATACAAAGGCATTGCTAAATTTCCTTTAAGAGCGGGATATACCTACTGTGGTAATCCTATAAGAACTGAGCTTGCATTTTTCTCTATACCTGCTACGGCTGTTATTAAAAACGCATTTCAGTTGGGCACCGGATATGAATTTAATAAAAGAGTTGCGGTGAATGTAATGTATCATCATGGCAGCAGTGGAGGCGCTACAAGTGGCCCATTGCTGAGCCCAATGATGGTTTCTGCCAGCAACCCCAACGGAGCAGTACCGGGCAGTAATGTTTCTTACAAAATGACAACCGACCTGGTAATGGTTGGACTTAATTACAAATTTTAAAAAATTAAATTACTTGTAAAAATGCCGGATATATGCCGGCATTTTTTTTATCTGATACAAACAATGCCTTGAGATTTTTTTTGAGAATTTCTGCATCAACTCCTTTTCTCAGCGATAAGTATTTTACAGATTTGAATTTTTAACTTTTGTGCTATATAAAACAGTCTGTTATTTGTAACCTTTGTTACAATACAACCTGCTGCTGATATTTATTTTTGCTAGATAAAATAATAAGAATGACAACACATAAAATATTTGTGGAAAATATAAAATGCAATGGCTGCATACAAAGTATAAAAGCTGCTTTGCAAAAAATAAATGGGGTAAGTGCAGTGGAGGTTTTTAAAGAGGAAGATAAAATATGTGTAAGCGGAATAGCAATAGACAGGGAAGAAATTCTTACAAAGCTGGCATCATTGGGTTACCCTGAGAAAGGACGTAACAGCATTTTTAAAAAAGCAAAATCATTTGTAAGCTGCACAGTAGGCAGGTTATCTTAAAAAAATAAAATCTATTTTATGAAACAGGTACTATTATACAACTGGAATTTTATGCGGTTTTTCAGGCTGGCACTGGGCATTGCAATTATGGTGCAGGCTGCAGTAGCAAAAGACTGGATGATAGGATTAATGGGGCTTATCTTTACAGCCATGCCATTGTTTAATTTGGGTTGCTGCAGCACAGGTGCATGTGCAACGCCG
>JAYVGA010000577.1:0-3688 GCA_043772635.1 Chitinophagaceae bacterium | reverse complement strand
TTTTGCCATCATCAATAAATTATGGCTTGGTTTGCCGGGGGCCTGTTCCAGGTAGTTTGCGGTGTTGCCTCTAAAATGTACAATGTCCATCGCTTCATTTACTACCACACCAGCCGGGGTGTATTTGGTAAGCAAAATATCATCGGCTGTTTTTTGAAAGTCGGTGCGTCCCGATCTATCGGTAACACTTTTTGAATGCTCAGTTGCAGTACTTAAAATTTGTTCACTTCGCTGGCTGGTTACCTGCATAAACCTGCCGGGCACATCTTTACGGGTGTATAGTTTATCGCCCTTTGGTACGGCCGCAAACAGATCGGGCACACCGCCGGTAGTTTCCGATTTACCAAGCAATAAAAATCCTTTAGGATTTAATGCATAATGAAATGTAGTTAATGCTTTTTTTTGCAGGTAAGGCTCCATATAAATAAGCACATTGCGGCAGCTTATACAATCCATTTTGCCAAAAGGCGGGTCTTTTAAAAAATTGTGGTGGGCAAACACACACATATCCCTTATGCTTTTATTTACCTGGTACCCGCCATTGTTTTTTGTAAAATGCTCCTTCAGTCTCTGTGGCGATACGGCATCCAGTTCGTTTTTTTCATACATGCCTGTACGGGCTTTTGCAATGGCTGGTTCGCTAAGGTCGGTACCAAAAATTTGTATTCTTTCATGGCTGTCGCCTAAAAATTCTTTAAAGCACATAGCAAAAGAAAAAACTTCCTGGCCGGTACTGCAACCCGCCACCCATATCCTTACTATTTCTCCCGGTATTTTATTTTTTAAAATGGTGGGAAAAACGTGGTTGCATAAATCTGCAAATACTTTTTTATCCCTGAAAAAAGAAGTTACCGGTATCAGCATATCCTGGTACAATAAATCCTGCTCGGGGGTGCTTCCCCTTAAAAAATTTAGATATTCGGCAGGTTCTTCGTTTTTGTTTACTACCATCCTGCGTAGTATTCTGCGGCGTACGGTGGTTTGTTTGTAATAGGTAAAATCTACTCCTTTGCGAATGCGTAACAAGGAAAGTATCTGTTTAAAAACATCTTCATCCTGCTTTGGAATATTTTGCAGTTCCTCATCACTCAGTTTTATTTTACTGGTTACTTCCAACAGTTTTTTCGGTATATTTTCTGGTGGCAAAATAAAGTCAACCACACCTGCCTCTGCAGCACTATGGGGCATGCCTTCATACTCTGCCGATGCTTCATCCTGTGCAAAGGTGATTCCTCCATTTTCTTTAATGGCTTTTAATCCCTGTGTACCATCAGATGCCGTGCCGGATAAAACTATGCCTATGGCATGCTCCTGGTGTACTTCGGCCAGCGAAGTAAAGAAAAGATCAATGGGCAGATTGCGTTCGTTTTTACTTTTAGAGGGACGGGGAGCAAGCAGTAAAACACCATCGGTGGCCACCATCATTTTATTACTGGGTATTACGTAAATATGATCGGGCTGCACTTTTATATCATCCGTAATTTCCAACACAGGTATTTTGGTAATTTTCTGAAGTATGCCGGGCAACAGGCTTTCATGGTTAGGGTCAAGATGTTGCACCAGCACATAAGCCATGCCCGAATCTTCGGGAATGGCTTTTAATAATTTTTTAAAAGCATCGAGCCCGCCGGCAGATGCGCCAATACCCACCACCGGAAACAGGTTGGGAGATTTGATGGGAGGCTTATCTATTTTTGATTTCATTAAAAAAAATTGTAAAAGGATTAAGCTAACATTGCTGCTTTTGTGGCCGTAAAATTAGTACTCTGCATTCATATATACTCAATTTTAACTGTATAAAGAATTTAGGTAACACAGCAACTTATATAATTGCTTAAAATACGATTACTACATTAAAGAAATTTATTATTAAAAATACTTATACCGGTTTTGCATAGTAAAGAGTTTATTTTAATTTTTACCATAATATCATTTAAGTGTTCAAGATTTTCATAAAGTTCCCGTACCATGCAAACAGGCACGGGCTTACTGGGATTAGGGGCAATGTCATTTACTTAAGATTTCATTACAACTGATGCCACCCCTGGCCGTTCCGTTCAGGCGGGCCTTCGGGATTTAAAAGCCTGAAAGGCGAAATTAATATAGCTTAAAATATTATTCTCCCATTATAATATTGGTGCAGTAACAGGCAATAAAAAAATATAATTGCAACAGATATTTGAAGTGCCATACAAAAATAGCCCGCTTTATGTGGTGCATTTTACCCACTTTAAGCGGGCTATAATTATACAAACAATTCTTTTAAGGTAATAATTTCATCTATTAAACCAAGGCTGTGCTGGTTATGCTGTAAGCCATAGGTGCATACCAGGGCAATAAATAATTGTTTTTTTGTAGTAGTTGCCTGCATAAATATTTCTTTTTTTTGCCGCAGCTTAGCAGCGTAATCTTTAGTAAGCACTATTGTTCCGGTAGCAAATTTCATTTCGCAAATGGTTATAGCACGGTCTTCCCTGTCTATTAATAAGTCTATCTGCACGCCTGTATTTTTACCGGTACCTCTTTTTATAAAACTACTCTCCTGTGTGTATACGCCAGGTATGCCCAATGCTTTTTTTATACCTTCTATATGTTTAAGACAAAGGCTTTCAAAAGCATATCCGCTCCAGGCTGCATACACTGCTGTTTTAGTAAGCTGCAGCCAGGTGCCGGCTTTGTAGATGGTTTGGGGTTCAATAAATTTTAAATAAAATAAAGAGTATTCATCGGTGAGCCTGTAAAGCGTTTCTTTTTTCTTTTTACCAAAAGGTATATAAGTGCTTATAAAACAAGATGCCTCCAGCTCCTGCAGTACTTTACTTAAGCCACCGCCATTTGTAAAGGGGGAGCCCTTAATAATTTCAGAACGTGTGAGGCCTTTCCATTTGCCGGCCAGCGCTGTTATTACAGCCACATGGTTTTGATGGTGCTCAAACAAAGCGGCATATAAATTATTAAACTCGTGGCGCAGCAAACCGGTTTTGGTAAAGCACGTACGGCCAATGGCCTGTATAGCTGTTTCGCCAGCTGCCACTTCTTTAAGATAATGCGGGATGCCGCCCATGGCCATATAAATTTGGGCTACCTGGTATTTATCCAGGTTTATTTTTTTGCTTTTTAAAAAAATTTCTGTTTCGGTCAGTGTAAAAGGATGCAGATGAATTACACTGGTTACCCGGTTATGCAGGCCGCCTTTGTTATTTATTATATTTTCTATCATCCACGAAGCTGCCGAGCCACAAATAACTACCACCACATTTGCAGTAGAAGCCCAGTTGTTCCAGAAATATCCGAGGGCTTCTGTGAAGCCACTTTTTTTTGTAGCCAGCCAGGGTAGCTCATCAAAAAATATTACTTTTTTGTAGCTGGTTTTTGTTTGCTGCAGTTGCTGTGTTAGTAATGCAAAAGCGGCAGCCCAGGTAGTGGGTGTGACAACAGTACTTTTTTTTTGTGTACGGTATTCTGATAATTTTTGGGTGAAATTAAAAAGCTGTTCTTCTTTGGAAGCATGCTGCGTACCCGTTAAATAAAAACACAATTGTTTTTTGCAAACGTGTTTTACAAGATAGGTTTTACCTACTCTTCGGCGGCCTGTAATAGCTATCATTTCAGACTCTGCGCTTAGCATAGCCTTATTTAAAATGGCGGTTTCCGTTAATCTTCCAATCATAATAGGTCGCTTAATGTG
>JAYVGA010000576.1:0-9439 GCA_043772635.1 Chitinophagaceae bacterium | reverse complement strand
GGTATTGGAACTAATAATCCAACTTCATTACTCACCATACAAACGCCAATAAATACAACAGGCTTCACACATATTGGAGGAGCAAATGAAGTCATTTTGACCGAAGCTATTGGCGGCGTTTCAGCATCTATAGGCACCACCAGCAATCATGCATTTAGGATCCATACCAATGGATCAACCAAATTTTCGGTA
The DNA here is from genome assembly GCA_043772635.1 of Chitinophagaceae bacterium. Taxonomy (GTDB): domain Bacteria; phylum Bacteroidota; class Bacteroidia; order Chitinophagales; family Chitinophagaceae; genus Ferruginibacter. The sequence continues at coordinate 9,247 of JAYVGA010000576.1, read as the reverse complement.
TATCCACAGGGTGAAGTGGTGATAGGTCCCCAGCCAATAGGGTCAATTGGAATGCTTACGGTGAAAACTGAAAATAATACTTATGGCATATCTCATTTAGGCGAACCACCTAGTATAGGCTTACCACCTAATCTCCTCGCAACAAGGATGGGTGGCACTTCTGCAGGCATCGGAACTTTCTCAAACACTAATATGCGGATTTTCAGTAATGGCCTTAGCCGGATAATGATTGCAGCTTCAAACGGTAATGTGGGGATAGGTACTGATAATCCAACTTTTAAACTATCGGTACTTGGTAATATAAGATGTACAGAAGCTGTGGTAGAAACCGGATGGGCAGATTATGTTTTTGAAAAAAATTATCAATTGCCCTCTTTATATGATGTTGAAAAATTTATCCTTCAAAACAAACACCTGCCCAATATTCCCTCTGCTGCCGAAATTGAGAAAAATGGTTTGCATTTGGGTGATACCCAAAAAAGAATGATGGAAAAAATAGAAGAACTGACTTTGTACATAATTCAGCAGCAAAAAGAAATTGATGCGCTAAAAAAAATTGTACTTAAAATTAATTGATACTATTTCTTTTATCATTTAAAAAAATAAACCGATGAAAAAGAAAATTATTACATCAATATTATTTTCAATTGTATTTATTTATACCAATGCCCAACTTACAATAAGCCCGGAGTTGAAAATTGCATTACTAAATAAAACAGATTTTAAAGTAATAATGCAAACTGTAACCGATTATTATGTTCAAAAAGACTACTCAAAAAATACGCAACTATTTTCCGAATTTAAAAAATGGAACCGATGGGCATGGTATATGGGAAATCATTTGGATGAGAGAGGAATTCCCGTAAATATTACGGAAAAAACCTGGACAGCAACTCAACAAAATTTACCCCAGAGGAATTTGAATGGTAATGTTCCAAACAGCCCATCATCAAATACTGGGGTTTGGGCACCGATAGGTCCCTATTCAATTACGCAGGGTATAGGCAGGGCAGATAGATTGGCATTTCATCCTTCAAATGCAAATATCATTTATGCAGGTACACCAGCCGGTGGGTTATGGCGCACATTAGACGGGGGCGCTAACTGGCATGCACTAAATGGATATCTTCCTAATATTGGTGTTTCTGGAATTGTGATTGATCGGGATAACGCAAATACTATTTATGTTTTAACAGGTGATGGCGATTCTAACATCCCTAATGGCCTTGTATTTGGCTTTGGTTATATACGCCCAAGTATTGGCATTTTAAAATCTAATGATGGAGGTGCCACCTGGAGTAAACTATCGGATATTGTTGCACCAGGCATTACATTTTACGGTTTTAAATTGGTGCAGTCAGCAGACTTTCATAACAGGTTTTTTGCTTGTACTTCAGATGGTTTATATCGTAGTACAGATTATGGAGTAACATGGATCAGGGACGTAACTATAGGTATTGACCCAGTCTATGATCTTGAACTCGGGCCACCCAGTTATGTTTATGCATGTACGGATAGAAGAGTGTATATTTCTACCAACTGGGGAAACCCATTCTTTATTGTTCCCAATACATCATTTTCCAGTGTCCCCAGTTCAAATGATCGGGCTGCCCTTGCAGTTACTGATAACTCACCTAATACATTATATGTAAGTTTTGGCAAGTCAAAACTTTTATACAGGTCTGATAATAATGGAACCAACTATACACTTGTTAACTCCAGCTCACCCACTACTCAAGCATATATGGCTGCATTTGCAGTAAGCCCTGGCAATGTAAATAATGTGATCGTTGGGGACGTAAACCTACAGCGTTCATTGAATGGCGGGGCAAACGGAACTTTTGCTATCACCGGATCTGGCACTGTACATGCTGATGTTCATGAACTGCAATATAATCCTTTAAATAATTTTTTGTATGCTGCCTGTGATGGAGGTGTTTACCGAAGCACCGACCAGGGTGCAACCTGGATATCATTATTCAACGGTATGCAAACAAGCCAATTTTATCATTTCTCAGGTTTTACCGGTAACGATAATTTTATTTTAGGTGGCGCACAGGATAATGGAATAATTCAATCAGGCAACAATGCAGGCAGTTACGAATTAGTTTTGGGTGGCGATGGGTTCGAAGGATCATACCTAAATAATAACAATAACCAATACTATTACAGTTACAATCAATTTTTAGCAAAGGGTACACGAACACCTAAATCTGATGCTGTTAGAACCCCTCCGGGTGCGACTGGTTTTTATCCTTCTGTAGCAATCCATCCTACTAATGATCAAATAATTTATGCAGGCTATTCCAATGGCGTTTTTAGAACAGACAATGATGGAACAAACTGGGCAAATAAAGGAAACCAGGGTTCAGCTGCGGGACTACCGGCAGGTGGCTTAGCAGTTAGCCCTAATGTGCCCGACAGGATTTATGCCGCAAATAATGTTACCTTATGGAGAAGTGATAACAAGGGCGATAACTGGACTACAATTTCAGGCACTTCCGGCTGGCCCGGTGCCTCAACTGCTATGCCAATAACGGATATTACCACACGAAGTAATAATGCAAATGAAATATGGGTAACATTGGGAGGATATACTACAGGAAGCAAAATCTTTTATTCTTCTAATGCCGGAGCAAGCTGGGTAAATTTTTCCGGATCATTGCCCAATATTCCTGTGTATTGTATAAAATACACCAGTGACGGTGACGCATATATTGGTACCGACATTGGCATTTATTTTATGGATTTTGCAATGAATGATTGGGTTCCATTTTCTAATGGATTGCCCGTGGTGCCAGTAACCGATTTAATTATCAATGAAACAACTGGCAATATAAGAGCTGCCACATTTGGCCGTGGTATATGGCAAAGTGATTTATACACCAATTGCGGTCCTTTTATGCTTTTAAGTGGCGTTACTCAGGGAAGCAATTTTTATCAATCCGGTGGATTTATAGAAACCAAACAGGAAATACCCGGCTCTTATGGCAATTCAGTTAAATACCGTTCTCCCACAAAAATAATTTTTAAGGCAGGGTCACCCGGTTTTAGTATTAAAGCTGGCGCCTATATGCATGCAGTAATTGGCAATTGCGGGCAGGGAGTTTTTAGTAAAGAGAGTAACAGTAATACAGCAATATCAAAAGAAGAATATTTTTTAAAATTAAACACAACGCAAAATTTTATAAATGCGGATACTGCTAAAAAACCTAACGTTTTAATAACTCAGTAAAAATAAATTTTACTCCTCTCAAAAAAACAACCACTATGAAACAAATGATTTCAATTTTATCAATAGCTGCCACACTTTATTCCTGTGGCAGCAATAGCCAAACAAAAGCTATTGAAAAAGCAGCACAAATTCAATCTGCCATTAAACTTGGTGCAGTTGGTACTACTGCCAGCGGTTATACTATGACTGCCAAAATAAATGGCAGGGATTGGGTGGCATTGTCCATGATGCCACCCGATGCTGCCGGCAGAATAGTGGGTTATTATGAGAATGATTACATAGGCCTGCCCTATTCCAAAACTGATATGGTGGTGGGTAAAAAAATAATTATCAGCGATGACAATGCAGTTGACCTTATGCTAAATGACGGTTGTTTATATCCCAACCCAACAGGAGCAATAGAAATTATAAAAGTGGATGATACTTCAGCAGAAGGAAAATTCTTTTTTAGCAATGTTTGCAACAGCACCAAAAAAGAAGTAAAAGTTACAGATGGTTTTTTTCGCTTGCTATTTATTAAAAACTAATTGATAAAATATTTTTAAACTCATTCATTTAATAATAATGAAAAAAATTTATCTGGTTACAACACTGCTCCTATCTTTTTATTTTTTAAAAGCACAAACATGGACTGGTGCATCCGGCACCAATTGGAACAGTGCTTCTAACTGGAACCCCATGGTTGTGCCTGCAAGTAATGATATTGCCATCATTCCCGGCGGCTTAGGGAATTATCCTGTATTACTTGGCAACATAACTGTAAGATCTATAAATATGCAGGCAGGCAGCAGTATAGATGTAAATGGTTTTAACGTTACCATCATTAGTAACGATTTTGTATATTTCACCGGAGCAACAATTAATAATAGCAATGCTGGCACAGATATTATTTTAAATATAAACACTGGCAACCTTGGCTTTACCACATATTTTAAAAACAATATTGTTAATGATGCAATTATATTTAACATCTCCGGCATCAATACTTTTTTAGATGGCGATGCTGGTGTTGCCAATCAATTTAATGGTAACGTTACTTACAATATTACTGGTACGCTAAATGTAAAAATTTCTCAAGTGGTACCATCGCAATTTAATGGCAACCTTACCGTAAACCGCACAACCATTGGAGTAACGAATGTGTGTAATGGCGGGGGTAACATCACTGGCAATTATTCTTTTACAGATAATACTGGTAGCATAACTGTAATGGGTACTAATACTGCAAAAACAAGTATTGGTGGTACGGTTGATATTACGGTAAACGATCCATCTGTAAATACAACTACATCCTTTTTCGAAATCCACCGCTTTATTAATCAGACAAATGGAGGCAATATTTTATTGCAAAATACGGCAGGGTTTTTAATAGAAAAAGATACTTTAAAAAATACAGCGCTAACAATTAATGGGTTTAGAGGTAACGGTAATGGGCAAATTTTAAACAGTTCTATTACAGCTGCAACTTCTTTAAACAGTAATGCTGTGCCATTAGGCAATGCACCGGTTTATATTAATGATAACCTGTTTACCGGCAATACAAATTTCACCATGAATGGTGGCCTTGCTATTCCTTTTTATGAATGGGGAAACCATTATATTGGTAATACTATTTTTACTGCAAATGGTGCCGGCCCAATGCTGATTTGCTATACCATTGCCGGATCTTTGTTTGATGGCAATGTTACCATTAACCGTACCGTGGCAGGCTACACGGAGGCATTTACTTACGGCGCAATAATAAACGGTAATTTTATTTATACAAACAATACCGCAGGAGATACACACCTGGGTAATTTTTTTGGCTTCGCCGGAAGAAAAACAACCATCACCGGCACTATAAATATTACAGCGCATTATACTACCCCGGATGTTTTTGCACTGGATGAAATAAAGAATCTTACCGGCGGAGGCGTCATTGATGTGCTTAATTCCAAAGGTGCCAATGTAAAAAATGATACACTGATCGTAAATGCTTTTACCATCACAGGTTACAGAAATGGGTTTGCAGAATTTTTCAATAACCAAATAACCGGCAATATTACCATTGCTGACGATGCCAGTAATTCAGGAGGTTTTTTTACAGATATGCGTAACAATATTATTACGGGTACATCCAGTTTTACCAATAACGGCAGCAGCGCATTGTTTGATGCTTACAGTGCTGGCAGTAACAATTACAGCAACAAATATTTTGGTAATGTAACTTATACCCGAAACAATGGAGACATTTACATTGGCGTGGGCGGCTCTGCCAGTAATGTAAATGAATACAGCCAAAACTTTACACTAAATTCTGCCAGTAATATTTTAATTGGTAAAATAAAATTTATTGGCAGCGGCAATAGTATAATAGAACAATTGGGAACCCAGCCTCTTATTGTTCAGGAATTAACGATTGAAAAAACAGGTACTGGCAAAATTACTTTGAATGATCCTGTTACAATATCCACAACAGTAAATTTTATAAGCGGCATTATCTACAGCAGTGTAACTAACCCCCTCATCTTTGCAAATAATGCTGCACAAACCGGAGCATCCGGCACAAGTTATTTAGATGGACCAGTAACTAAAATTGGCAATACTGCATTTACATTTCCGGTAGGGAAACCAGGCAAATTTGCACCCATAAGTATTTCGGCTCCTTTAAATATAACCGATGCATTCAGTGCACAATATTTTACAAATGATCCTTCTGCCAGCGGTTACAATGCAGCATTAAAAGATGCCACAATAGATCATCTATCGTCATCAGAATATTGGATACTGGATAGAACTGCAGGTAACTCCAATGTATCTGTAACGTTAAGCTGGGATGCTAACCGAAGCGGTACAGTAAACAATTTGCCGGATTTAAAAGTGGCAAGATGGAATGGCAGTTTATGGAAAGATGAAGGTAACAGCCTGGTTACCGGTACTAATGGTTCAGGTACTGTTACATCGCTGAGTGCAGTAACTAATTTTAGTCCGTTTACCCTTGCTTCCGCTTCGCCTTTAAATCCATTGCCGGTAACACTGGTAAATTTTACTGCAGGTAAATGCAACAATAATATTTGTTTATTATGGATTACAGAAAATGAACAAAATATTGCTCATTACGAAATTGAAAAAAGCATTGATGGTAATAATTTTTTTAATCTTGGCAATGCAGCAGCAAAAAACTTCTCTGTAAAAAATACTTATACAGTTACAGATATAAAACCATTAAGCGGTATAAATTTTTACCGGTTAAAAGTGATTGATCTTAATGGCACATTTAAATACAGCAATACCATAAAAATAAATTTTGATTACCAACAAATGGTTTCCCTGCTGCCAAACCCTGCACATAATTTTATTGTTCTTAAAGGAATAACTGATAAAAGCTTTGTAAAGATTATTGACCTTACAGGAAAAGTACAATTGCAGCAAAATATTAAAACCAGCTTACAGGAAATCAATATCAGCAATTTGCCGGCAGGTATTTATATTCTGCAAATAATTGGCAGCACAAAAACAATTTCGGTTAAACTTATAAAACAATAGGATAAAATAAAAAGCTTTACATTTTAAGCCCCCGTTGCTGATTGTAAAAAAGTGCACCAGAAAAAAGCGAATTTTTATACCCAAAATTATCAATAAGAATATAGCGTAAACAAAACATAGCAATGTTTTTTCATCGCTGCAAATGCTAAAATGAAAATTGTAAAATGGGTAATAAATAAAATACGGTAACTAAAAAATACCCGTTCACTCAAAAAACACCCCCGGATAAGTATCTGCTGTTTGAAACATACCCTATCAGCAATAATTTACAACATAATTAATAAATTTTCTGCTGTGAAAAAAAATTTATTGTTGACAATGCTATTGCTTTTTAATGGTCAAATTACATTTTGTCAAAATGTTCCTGGCGTGCAAACTCCTGTCACTACCTCTTCGCAAGGCACGGCTGGCAATTTTATAATCAGCTATACCATTGGTGAAATGCCGCTGGTGCAAAGTTGGAAAAGCAACGGGCTGTTAATTACGCAAGGTATTATTCAGCCTCTCACTTTTGTTGCGGATACAGCATACGAATGTTTTAACCAGACAGAAGTAAAAGTATATCCCAACCCCAACCCGGGTATTTTTTCTTTACAACTAAGCCTTTATAAAAAGGGAGTTATTAAAACCATCCTGCTGGATGCTTCCGGTAAATTAATACAGACAGACCAGTTCGACTACAGCACATTTACCACCAGGCAATTTGATATAAACAGAATGGCGAAAGGCACTTATTTCCTCCAGCTATTTTTTACTGAAACAGGAACTAATAAAGCCCAGAAATGTGCTTACACCATTCAAAAAATAAATTAATACTTTAAATAAATTTGTATGAGAAAGTTTTTACTATTTTGTTTTACCATTGTTTGTATAAATATTGTACAGGCACAGGTACCTAACCAATTCAACTACCAGGCAGTGGCCCGCAATAGTTTGGGGCAAAGTATTCCCAATGCGAACATCAATTTAAGAATAACCATTTTGGATGGCAGTGCTACAGGAACTAATGTGTATAGAGAAACAAGACTTGCCACCACCAACCAGTTGGGTTTATTTACAGCCGCCATTGGCGGCCTCGGTGCCACAAGTACTACCGGCAACTTTGCAACAATTGACTGGAGCACCGGGAAAAAATTTATTAAAGTTGAGGCCGACCCGTTAGGTGAAAATAATTTTTCTGTATTAGGCAATACAGAAATGCTGAGTGTGCCGTATGCACTTTATGCAGTAAATGGAAAGATTGGTCCTGTTGGCCCCGCCAATGTATTGAATATTGGAACTATTACAACAGGCACACCTGGTTCATCTGCCAGCGCAAACATTACCGGTACTACTCCGGTGCAAACATTAAATCTTAGTTTACCCACTGGTGCTACCGGCCCAACAGGTGCCACCGGCCCGCAAGGCCCTATTGGTTTTACAGGTGCGACAGGCCCACAAGGAATACAAGGAGTGCCCGGCCCCGTTGGTGCTACAGGACCTATTGGCCCAACAGGACCCACCGGACTGCAAGGCATACCCGGAAAAAACACCTTAATAAAAACAACCACCGAAGCAGCCGGTGCCAACTGCACTGAAGGCGGCGTAAAACAAGAATACGGTATTGATGCAAACAGTAATGGCATATTAGATGCCGGTGAAATAGATGCGACATTGACAAAATATATCTGCAACGGATTAACAGGTAGTGTGGTCAATGCATGGAATATAAATGGTAATGTAACTACAAACCCTGCCACAAATTTTATTGGTACAACAGATAATCAGCCATTGCATTTTAGGGTAAACAATGCATGGGCAGGAGAAATACATCCAACAAGTGGTAATGTGTTTTTTGGTTTAGGGGCAGGGCAGTCCAATACAGGTGGGCAGTCTAATACGGCAACCGGTGTTCGTGCACTTTTAACTAATACTACAGGAGATGGCAATACTGCAAACGGGTACGAGGCTCTTTATTCAAATACAACGGGTGACCGAAACACGGCTTATGGATTTAATGCGCTTTATTCTAACACCTCAGGTATTGCCAATACTGCTACCGGATGGGCACTTATTCGCAATACGACTGGAAATTTTAATACTGCTAACGGGCAGGGGGCGCTTTCTCAAAACACTACCGGAAATAATAATGCTGCCATGGGAGTTGCTTCGCTAAATGGCAACACTACAGCAAGCCAGAATACCGGGATCGGCAATAGCGCATTATTTACCCAATCCTTTAGTAATGGCGGCACAGCCTGGATTAGTGGCAATACAGCAGTTGGCTATCAAACCCTTTTTGCTAATCAGCCTACATCAACATCAGATGGAATTAACAATACGGCAGTTGGAAATTTAGCCTTGACTGCCAACACTGCCGGATACGATAATACAGGCATTGGGGTTACTGCGCTTTATTCCAACATTACAGGATATGAAAATACAGCAACCGGAAGGCAGTCGCTTTTTTTCAACACTACTGGTTCCGATAATACCGCAACCGGTTAC
>JAYVGA010000575.1:0-2897 GCA_043772635.1 Chitinophagaceae bacterium | reverse complement strand
TTAAACCGCTGGGATTTGCGCCTTCATCAGAACCTGCAAAACCAGAATAATTAAGATAGGCTTTTAACTTACCATTTTTTGTAGCTCCACTAACTTGTGCTATTAAATTTTTAACACTTGTTGTTGCAGTAGTTTGGTCGGTATAATTGGTTAAGCCAATCATAAAACCAATGGGCCCTGCAGTAATATCTGCTTTTACTCCCGTATGAAAAAATGGCCCGTTGGTAAACATATAACTCATACTGTAGTTCCTGTTTAAGGGAGCATCTAATAATTCATATCCTACATGCGTAGCAAATTTGCCCATAGTAAATTTTACTTTTGCAGAGGGGGCATAAGTAAGATAGGCCTGCTTAACATTAGCAAGGGAAAAGAATCCATTTTTACCAATGCCGGCTGCACTATCAAGGGGAAATGCCAGATCATTATATCCTAAAGCAAATTGGCCATCGTTATAAGAAAACTCTTCGGCCCTGCGGCCAAAACCTATATCTATTGTTGCACCTGCTTTGCCAGATAAGGCAGTAGCATCAGCTCTTAAAGAAGCCATTCCTAATTCAAAAGATTCGTGTGAATTGGTAAAACTCGTAAAGTTATTTGGCTGGCCAGAAAAATTATAACGGTAATAAGCATCAATACTTCCTGAAAAAGTTAATGTTTTTGTAGTATCCTGGGCATCAGCTTTAAAAAAACAGATTGCAGCTACGCCAGCTAAAGAAAATTTTCTTAACATTGTAATAGATTTTAATGATTAAAGAATAGGTACAGCCATGAACTTTGTCCAAGAAGCTCATATAAAGGCTGTACCTTTTTTGTTTGGTGTTTTAATTAATCCTGCACAAGCGTTTCTTTAAGTACGCCATTGTTATGTACCAGTAAAGTACCCTGCGTATAATTTTCGTCGTGCTGAGAAGCATCCAGTCCTAATTCTTCTTCTGCTTCTGTAACCCTTAACGGTAAAATAAAATTTATAAATTTAAAGATGGCATATGAGCCGGCAAAGCTATAGGCAACAACAATACCCAGCGCTTTTACCTGAGTAAAAAAGAAAGATGCGTTACCATAAAACAGGCCATCATTTCCAGCACTGTTCATTGCTTTGGTAGCCAGCAGACCGGTCATAAGCATACCCACCATACCACCAATACCATGGCAGGGAAATACATCAAGTGTATCGTCTAAGCGTGAGCGTTGTTTATAATACACTGCCATATTAGAAATGATAGCTGCCACTACACCAATAAAAATACTTTGAGGAATTGCTACAAAACCTGCTGCGGGTGTAATGGCTACAAGGCCTACTACAGCACCAATACAGAAACCTAATACAGAAGGTTTTTTACCTCTTAATACATCAAAAAACATCCAGCTTAAACCTGCTGCTGCTGCTGCAGTGTTGGTAGTGGCAAAAGCAGAAACGGCAAGGGCGTTTGCACCAAGTGCAGAGCCTGCATTAAATCCAAACCAGCCAAACCATAATAAACCAGTACCTATTAGCACATAAGGTACATTGGCAGGAGGAATCTCCCTGTTTTCCAGGTGAACCTTGCGGCGTTTTAAAACAAGTGCACCGGCAAGGGCTGCACAGCCTGCAGAAATATGCACTACTGTACCGCCGGCAAAATCAAGTGCCCCCATTTTAAACAGGAAGCCATCCGGATGCCAGCTCCAGTGTGCCAATGGTGCATATATTAATAGTGAAAACAATACTGTAAATAATATGTAGGAAGAAAAACGAATTCTTTCTGCTACTGCACCCACTACCAGGCCCGGTGTGATAACAGCAAACATCATTTGAAAAATAGCGAACAAGGATAAGGGTATGGTTGGTGCCAAACTCCATGGAGCACCTGAATTTACATTCTTAAAAAATAAAAATGTACTGGGGTTTCCAATAAACCCGCCCATAGATTCTCCAAAAGCGAGGCTAAAACCTACCACAACCCATAATACACCTACTACACCAGCGGCAACTACGCTTTTTATCATGGTAGAAATTACGTTTTTACGATGCACCATGCCGCCATAAAAGAATGCAAGTCCGGGTGTCATCAAAAAAACCAGTGCAGTGGCAACGATTATCCACGCAATATCTGCTCCGTTATATGCACCGGCTTTGTCTTCAAAATGGGGGAGTGCGGGAACAAAAAGGGCTGCAATAGCTAATATTGCCAGGATTAAAAACGGAGCCAGTTGTCTTGTTGTTAGTTTTTTGATCATGAGCTTTGTTTTTAATTAATACATTATAAAATTTAATATCTCAAATATTTAATCTAAAGTATTAAAAAAATCTCATGTGCAAGTAAAATATAATCATATTAATATAAATATAATACGATTGAAAGTAATTTGGAATAGCACTCTATCTTATTGTAATATAATTAATTGTATTTAATATTAACATTTGGGCATCATTAAATGGGTATAATTAATTTTAATTCATCTATTAAATTTTTAGATTTTTCTGAATTATGCTGTATTTAACAAAACAGGGTGGAGTATAAAAAAGCAGGTACGAAAGTACCTGCTTTTTTTATTAATCATCTTGTTTTACATTAAACTAAGAGTAATATCCTTTTGCTCCAGCAACGAACTCCCCATTAAAAATTCATCTACTTTACGGGCACATTCCCGGCCTTCGCTAATGGCCCAAACTACTAAAGACTGGCCACGGCGCATGTCGCCTGCAGTAAATATTTTGGCAATATTAGTTTGATAATCTTTTTCAGTTGCTTTTACATTACCTCGTTCATCCAGTTCAAGCTCCAATTGGTTTACCAGCCCTTCATGTTGCGGATGTACAAAACCCATGGCTAAAAAGGCAAGCTCACAGGGAATCTCTCTTTCACTATCTGCCCGCTCTATAAATTTTGCAGGCCTGCCGTCTTCTGTTATCT
>JAYVGA010000574.1:0-8846 GCA_043772635.1 Chitinophagaceae bacterium | reverse complement strand
AACGAAACCAATTTTTATGAAACCCAATGTTTACGCACCTGGCAGGGCTATGCTCCTTGCAATCCTTCTAATTGTATCTACAAGTATCAAAAAAGTTTATGCCCAGCAGTTTCTTACATCAATTGATGGATGGAATGCTTATGTGCATTTACCAAACGATTACAATGACAGTGTTGGAAAAAAATATCCGCTGATACTTTTTATACCGGGCACAGGAGAGTGTGGTACCAATGCCAGCCTGTTATTAACTTATGGCCCATCTAAATATGTAGCAGAAGGACACAATATGCAGTTTACTGTAAATGGAAAACTGGAAAAGCCGATTGTTATTTCTATACAGCCATCTGCACTGTGGCCAAACGCAGCCACTATAAATAGAAAATTAGATTCGGTACTTGCCCGTTACCGCTGCGATTTGCAAAGAATAAACGTTACCGGTTTATCTATGGGTGGCTGGAGCTGGGCTAATTATGTAGATGGTTACTCTTCTGTTTACACAAATAAAATTACTTCGATAGTGTCTATGAGTGCGCCTGAGCCTGATAACCTTGTTACCAATATGAGATTTTTTCCGCAGGCTGGCGGAACTGCCTGGTTTTTTGAAGGTAACCTGGATGAGAGAGGAAATGACAGAATAAGGGATACTATGAATAAATATGTTGCAGGGTCTGCACGATATACTTTATACGCTGGAGGCCATTGTTGCTGGAACACTTTTTACAATCCCACCTGGGTAGAAAATGGAGAGAGTATTTATACATGGATGCTGAAGCAACACAAAGCATTGATAGCAGGGCCAGTTTCTCCGCAAGTATATGCCGGCAATGATTCTTCTATTTCTAATGTTACCTTAAACTTAAATTTAAAAGGTTCTGCTAATGATCCTAACGGACTTCCGGTAAACTTTGCCTGGTCAAAAGTATCAGGCCCTGCCGGCGGAACCATTGCCACCCCCCTAACTTTGATAACAAGCGTTTCTGGCTTAACGTTAGGCACCTATAAATTTGAATTAAAGGCTACCAATTCTGTAGGTTTAGTGGCCAAAGACACCTTAATTATAAATAATGGAAATGTAGTGTTGCCTGTTATATTAACCGATTTTTCTGCAAGAGCTGCTGATAAGAAAACAGTTTTGGTGCAATGGAAAACAAGTGCCGAAATAAACAGCGATTATTTTGTGGTGGAAAAAGCCAACAGCCCTCAAAAATTAGCAGATGGGGAACACATTACCGCAAGAGCCGCCAATGGAGCGTCATACAGTTTTATAGATTTTTTTCCTGAAAACGGTATAAATTTTTACCGGCTTAAAATGGTAGATAAAGACGGACAGTTTGCTTATAGTAAAGTGGTAAGTATAACCATAAAAATTGCCGGTGAAAACGCTGTAGCCATTACATCTGCAGCTGCAAAAAATAATGTGGTTAAGATAAACATCAGTAGTATAAAGCTGCAGCAGGCAGCAATATTTATTGCGGATGTAAACGGTAAAAGAATTTACAGCTCAGGTATATCTTTAAACAAGGGTATCAACAACATTAATACATCTCTTCCCCTTGCAGCTGGTATTTACTATGTAAATATCAGTACAGAAACGGATAAGATAACTACCGCTTTTATTAGAGAATAATAAAGCGTAGATAAAAATAAAAAGAAGGAACCTGCCCTGTTTATAAAACCGGGGTCAGGTTCCTTTTTTTATTAAAAATAAATCTGCAATAATACCGTAGTGATCACTTTCGTCACTACTAAAAATTCTTTTTACCTGCGTTGCTTTAAATGCATCATTAAAAAAGATATGATCTATACGGAGCGTAGGGGAGATGTATTTAAAAGTTTTTCCCAGGCCATATCCTTTTTTTACCCAGGCATCATTCATATTATTTTTTAAGGTGGAGTAGGTGTAGCTTACCGGCACATCATTTAAATCGCCGGTAAATATTACAGGGCGTTTACTTTCTTCTATAAATTTTTTAGCCATCATTACCTGCTCTATCCTGCTCCTGTAGCCTGCTCTGAGTTTTTGAACAATATTTTTAGAGCCTTTAAATGCACTCTCCGATCCTGTTTTTATAGCATTAAGCTGTTTATATTCTTTACTCTTAAATTTTACCGATTGAAGCCTGGTGGTAAAAACATCAATGGTATCGCCATTTACAAGAATGCCTGTTTTTATAATGCTGCCTATAAAAGTTTTTGGGTAAACAATTTTTTGTGTATCCACAATTTTATACCTGCTGAAAATAATGCTGCCATTATAAAATTTGCTGTCCCATTTTGGATTATCCAGCGAAAAATAATGATAAGGGTAATTCATTGTTCTGGCAATAGAATCCATGAGGTTGTAATGATTGCCGGGTATAACGGCCGAAAAAAATTCCTGAAGGCAAATGATATCTGCATCGGCTTCACGTAATTTTTTAAAAATAACCGCATTATTTTTAATGGCCTTTACCGTATCCACTTCTGTGTAATTCATTAGTGCCACATTCCAGGTAAGTACTCTTAAGGCATCAGGATTTTTTGTTTGTTTAAATGCAGCCGCATTGTTAAAGCCAAATGTGGTAATGATATTTGGAAGACTGATTAATATAGCCATTAAAGAAATAAATACTCTTTTTGATTTTACAAGCAGCCAGAAAATTACAAAAATAAATGTGGCTGTTAATAATAAAGGAAATACTACACCCAATAAAGCAATGGGCCACCAGGCAGTAGGATTTGCAATGGTTGCAAGATCACTTAATATCAAAAGAATGACGCAGCTGATATTTAAAAACAGCATCGTTCGAAAAAAAGTTTTTTTTATCCTTGCTTTCATTTTTTATTTTGAGCAGTAATAAATAGCATCGCCTTTCCAAAAACCGTACTTGTAAATTTCAGCGTCGGTAAATGTTGCGGTAAAATCATCTACAGTTACCACAAAGCCAGCATCCCGTAACCTGTCGGCATAATCATAACTGTAATATCGTACATGTTCTTTAAGGCCAAAAGCTTTTAATCTGTCCTGCGGGTTGGTAATGGAGCTGTCTTCGTAAGTAACTTTCCTGGTAGTGTCTATGGGTACCTGCATAATGCCCCATCCGCCTGGCTTCATTAAATTGTAAATATTTTTCATGGCTTTTTTATCTTCTTCAATGTATTGAAAAACATGATTGCAGATAATTACGTCAAAACTGTTATCAGGATAAGAAGGATTAAGTACATCAAAATATTTGGTCCCGCTGGGATAAAGATGCGGAAAAATATCTACAGGGTAATAATCTATATTTTGCTGTTTAGAAAATTGTTTAAAAAAAATAGTCTCGGGTGCAATGTGCAGCACTTTTAAAGGGCGGGAATAAATATTGGTTTTTTTTTCAAAATAAATCCAGAGCAACCTGTGCCGTTCCAGCCCTTCGCAGCTGGGGCACCAGGCGTTTTTTCTCCTGCTGTCTCCAAAAGGAGCAAACTCCCGGAAAGTACTTTTACAACAGGGGCAAACCACACTATTACCGGCATATTTAAGCTTCAAAAATATCAGCCTCAATTTATTTGCAATAGGAAATAATGGCCCGAGCGATTCTTTAAACTTTGTACTAAGCATCTATAGTATTTTAGGTTCTGGTAATAATGTGTTTAACAAATTTAGCCGCTCCCGTATTAACTTCTGTGCACTGTGTTTTTGCCAAAAAACTTATTTAAAAAAGCCAGTAATAAAATACCTTTTAACTGGCTGTCGAATTTTACAAAAGATCTTTCTGCATTAAAACGGTGCAGCATTTTATTTTCTATTTCATCTTTTTGATTTTGCAGGCCAAAGAATAAATTTATGCCGGTATTTTTTAATTCATCAAATAAAGCCTGCGGTAAATTTGCATCATTAAAAGGAAATGAAAAATACTGGTTTTTCATGGCTGTTTGCTGCTGCACATAATGGCAGGAAGCAATGGTTTGCTCAAGCTGTTCTGCAAGGCTTAGCTGCTCATAGTAAGGATGGTTTATACTGTGGCCACCAATAGCAAAGCCCCTGCTTTTAAGCGATACCAGTTGTGCTGTAGTAAGATAGGGTTGCTGCTTTAATAAAAAATCTTTAAATGAATATCCTGTTTTAACGGCAAGATTATCCAGTATGGTTGAATCATTAATTCTTATACTTTTAAGGATATTTATCAATTCGGTTTCGGAAGCATTTATTAAATTAAAATGATTACGGTATTCATTTACCAGTTCATTATTTTTAGCATTTACCAGTTCGTGAATTAATACACTGGCTTTAGCTCTTAAAAAAAGTTGGCTGTTATTTATAAATGCAGGGTTAATAAAAAAAACAGCAGGTACGCCTTTTGCTTCCAGTATGGGCGCAATAATGTCGTGCACTTCTCTAAGGCCATCATCAAATGATAAGAGAAAAGTTTTTTTAGGAAATGGTTTGTGCTGTATTACACATTCGTTTAAATCATCCGCAGAAATGGGTTTGTTGTATTTAAGTAAGGTATCAAGATCCTGCGTAAACTGTTGTACATTTTTATACGGATACAAATGCCGTACATGCGGCAATGCCCCGTTGCTTACCGTGTGATGATAGGGTAAGAGGGTAGTAGCCGGGCTTATTTTTTGCAGGTACTCCATAGGCAAAAATGAGCAGGACTTATAAAATAATAATTTAAGTGGGCTCATTTTTTAATAATTCATCTATGTAAATAATTTTTTTATGTTCTGTTTTTAAGAACTGAGATTTAGCGGCTTTTATTTTAAGCAAAGATTTTAATTGTCTTAAAATTAAAAGCGGTATAAACACCAGCGATTGCAGCATACCTTTTTGTACGCTTTGTGTGGCAATGATTAAAATAAAGTTAAGTACATATATAAGAAAGAGTGCCAGCCATATAAAAAATATAAGAGGTTTTAAAAAGGCTGCAATAAGCATAATAACAAAGGCAGCAAATATTAGTAAAAACATTGGTGGCCGCAGCATAGAACTGCCCAGTAATATTCTGCCCATGCTAAAAGATTTTATTCCGGCTTTAAATAAATTCCAGCTGTCACCGGCATGTTTAAAGTAAGTATAAATCCACCTGGTGCGTTGCTTTTCCAGCGCATCTCCTTCTTCAATTTTTTCATCGTAAACAATGGCATCATGTGCAAAGGCAATTTGCTTAACTCTTACAGCAAGTTGCGATTGAAGTTTTTTATCAAAGCCACCAATGGTATCCTTATACCTTATTTCTTTATACAGCTCTGTATCCAGTGCGATGCCCAAACCCAGTATGGCAGAGTGCATACCAAGATCCATTTTTACTTTACGTTCTGTAAAAGTGTAATAGATATGCCCCACAGAATCGAGCCTTGCAAAAGTACTTTGTATGTTTTTGGATAGCATCTGCGTTTGTACCACTTTAAAACCCTGCTTAAAATAGCGGTTAAGGTTTTTAAAATAATCCGGATGCACAAGATTATCGCTGTCAAAAATTACCATTACCTGGTGTGGGCTTAAAAAATTATCAATGGCATGATTAATAGATTTTATTTTGGAGTGCAGGGCTGTTGCAGGTTTAAGAAGTACAATGCGCCTGTCAGTAAAATGTAAATCATCAATATTGCAGTCGTCTGCAACAATATAAAGTGTAAAATTTTTATAAGATTGTTTAAGAAAAGAATCTACGAGTGGAAGTATAAAGCGGGTATCCTGGTGTGAGGTTACAATTGCGGCAAAATCTGTAGCGGGCTCTGCGGAAAAATCTTTATCTAAAGCATTGTTATTAATCTTTTGTTTTACAAAAAACGAAACAGCAAATAATATCACGGGCAGCAAAAAGTAAAAGGCAAGAACGGCATTGATACAATAAAATAATATCCAGGCTATAATTTTTATTATCTCCATCATTACAGTTTTTTCTGCCAAACGCTTACAAAGCCACCGGTAAAGCTGTAAGGAAGCCATTCCGCCAGCCTGCAATCTAACTTTTGTAAAAAATAAATTCTTTTGGTTAATAAAGAAAAAGGAAAAACATCTTCTATGAAATTGGTTTTACCAAATTTTGTAATACCAAAACCATTGTTGCCGGCCAGTTGCTCCAGGCTTGTTTTTGTAAAAAACTGTATGTGTGTAAGATCGCTTGCATCAGATTGTACGGTGGTGCCCTTATAGCCCAAAGCCTGTTTAATTTTTTGCAGCGTTCTCCAGGTAAAATTATTTTTTTTTTGCAGTGATATTACCGGTTTGGTTACAAAACTTTCTCTTGGTCCCCTGCCATTAGGTACGGTAACAATTAAAAAACCTTTATCGCTCAAAGATTGATAAAGTGTTTTTAATAATAACCCGGGCTGATGCAAATGTTCCAGTACTTCGCTGCAAATTACGGCATCGTATTGTTTACCTTCTGCCATTAGTTGCTCTGCACTTAATACTTTAAAATTAACATTGGGTAAGGTGTTCAGTTGTTTTGCTTTCTCTATAGCTTTTTCGCTCACATCAATACCCAGCACATTATACCCCTGCTGGCCAAGGCTGCGGCTAATAACACCATTTCCACAACCTACATCCAATACCACCGAACCCTGCGGTAATTTTTCTTTCAGAGTATCTGTAATAAAATTCAACCGTTTAATATCTGAAAATCTGTTAAACTCCATTATAAATTAGTTTTGACCTGTTATTGTTTTTTTACTTAAAATATTTTCATACACGTTTTCTATTTTTTTGGTCATAGTTACCGCATTAAAATTTTCTGTTACCGTTTTTACAGCATTGGCAGCCAGCTCTTGGCGAAGCTCTTTATTTTCTGCTGCATATAAAATTGCATCTGCGAGATTTTTAAGCAGGTTATCCGTTTCGATGAGCACACCATTTTT
Organism: Chitinophagaceae bacterium; assembly: GCA_043772635.1. Lineage (GTDB taxonomy): Bacteria > Bacteroidota > Bacteroidia > Chitinophagales > Chitinophagaceae > Ferruginibacter. The sequence goes on along the minus strand of JAYVGA010000574.1, from coordinate 2,015 downwards.
TCCGTTCTTAATAATTTCACTTGTACCATCTACATTAGTTGCAATTACACATTTGCCCATACTCATGGCCTCCAGCAAGCCAATGGGTAAACCTTCCCAAAGGGAAGGTAATACAAAAATATCTGCGGCTGCCAGCAAATCCGGTACATCCTGCCGGAAGGGAAGAAAATGTACGCTGTTTTCAATGTGTAATTTTTTTACAATTTCCAGTGCTTCTTTTTTTTCATCACCTTCTCCCACCATCAGCAGTTGCAGTGCAGGCTTTTTATTTACCGCTTCTGCAAAAGATTTAATAAGGCTTAATGGTTGTTTATGCGCCGTAAACCTGGCAATAAATATAATGAGCAGTGCATCTTCTTCAATTTTTAGTTCGGCCCGTATGTTTTTAAATTTTTTTGCCGGATCAAATTTTTGCTGATCAATTCCATTATTAATAACGGTTGCAACAAAGTGCGGTAAAAAATATTTACCCGATAACATGTTGGATTGTGAAACTGCTATATTTACTGCAGAGCGGGACGTTAAATATTTTTCGCCCAAAATTCTTATTCTTTTTATAATGGGATGCTGATCGTTGTGAAAAGACCAGCCGTGTATGGTATAAATTACAGGGATGTTTAATAATTTTCCTGCTTTAAAAACATTAGACATGGCTCTTGTTCCATGGCAATGTATCAAGTTTATCTTTTGGCTTTTTATTAGTGTTATAACTTTTTTCCAAACCCTTATATCAAAGGGTTTTTCTGTATGAATAATATGAGTATTAATGTTCATTTCTTTTAACCGGGTAATCATTGGCCCATCTGTAAAAGATAATACCACCGGCTCATATAAATGCCTGTTTATATTTTCTACCAGGCTTAGCAGGTGAGATTCTCCACCTCCTATCTGCCCCTGCCGAATGCATTGAAGCACTCTTATTTTTTTTGGGGATACCATGTGCTATCAGGGCTTTACGGCAACTATCATCATTTCTTTAATGCCTGATAACCTGCTAAGCAGGTTTGTTGCAGATTTGTACAGGTTAAAATTTATTTTGGCAAGCTTTAATAATTTATAATAACCTGCACCCCTTACGTATTTATTTTTTACAACTTTAAAACCTGTTGTAATTAAAAGATTATTAATGGCCTGAAAATTCCAGGTAAACAAATGCTGGTTTAAATCCAGTTCATAGTTAGCATTGCCATGTACTTCGTGGGGTATAACTAAAATGAGTGATGCTCCTTTTTTTAGTTTAGTAAAAATTTGTTCCAGCATTTCTTTTGGGTTGGGATGGTGCTCCAGCACATGGGTAGAGAGCACAATGTCAAAAGCCTCATCTGGCACATCGGCCACACTATTGGTGGCTTTAATATTCTTTTTTTTGCAGAATTCTACACCAAATTTTGAAATATCATAACCCATGGCATTGGGCAGGTAATAAATATTCTGGCCCAGGCCACAGCCAAAATCCAGTATGCGGCTGTTGGTATCAAAGCCGGTAAAAAATTTAGTTAATGCAATTTTTGCCCTGGAATTATAATAGTCATCATTAAAATGAGTATTATGTCTTTCGGTATGATACCATTCCTCATAATCCAGTGTGGTCTTTGAAGAAGTTATAGTTTGGCTCATTTTAAATAATTTTTATAATGGTTCTGGTAATTTTTATTCTTGATTATTATGGTATTAATTGTAATTAAGCGGTAGGATTACTGAAAATTTAGTCCAGCAAAAATGAGAAGCTGGTATTTAGTTTTGACCTTTGACCTTTCACTTTTCACCTTTTCACTTTCACGCCGTTATCGGTGTTTTTATGCCCCAGCCATCTGGTAGTTTTTCTGTTATTTCTATGTTGTCAAATTCTTTACTGTGGCGTGCACCGGTTTTTTTTGCCCAAGTGGCCATTTGCGAAATGCCTTCTGCCAGGCTAATGCCTGTTTGCTCACCAAATATTTCATGAGCTTTACTATGATCGCTGTAGGCGTGTAACACTTCGTTGCGTGCTGCCAGGTAATTAATATCGGGTGATA
>JAYVGA010000573.1:0-13883 GCA_043772635.1 Chitinophagaceae bacterium | reverse complement strand
GTTGTGCACGCCACGTATTCTCGCAAGTAATGTATCTGCATCCTGAAAAGTCCATGGTATAAACGCAAGAAAACCTTTTGCATTTACGGGTTTGCGGCTTTGTACTTCCCTTATTTTTACCAGGTGTTCAAAACGCTCCTGTAATGTTTCTACATGGCCAAACATCATAGTGGCAGAAGTGGTAATATCCAGTTTATGCGCTTCATGCATAATATCGAGCCATTCCTGTGCGCCACATTTTCCTTTGCTTATTAATCGTCTAACCCTGTCCGTAAGTATCTCTGCTCCTGCGCCCGGCAGGCTATCCATGCCGGCTTCTTTTAGCGCCATCAATACTTCCCGGTGGGTACTTTTTTCCAGTTTGGTTATATGGGCTACTTCCGGGGGCCCAAGGGTGTGCAGCTTTATATTGGGGTAAAGACTTTTAAGTTCTTTAAATAAATTTACATAAAAAGAAAGGCCCAGCTCAGGGTGGTGGCCCCCCTGCAGCAGCAGCTGGTCGCCACCAAACTTAATGGTTTCTTCTATTTTCTTTTTATAAGTTTCTATATCGGTTATGTAAGCATCGGCATGGCCGGGTATTCGGTAAAAATTGCAAAACTTGCAATTGGCAATACATACATTGGTAGTATTTACATTACGGTCTATCTGCCAGGTTACTTTTCCGTGGGGTACCTGCTTTTTGCGCAGCTCATCTGCCACATACATTAATTCTGCAAGTGCAGCGTTTTCAAACAAAAACACCCCTTCTTCTACAGTAAGGAACTCAAAGGCAACTGCCTTTTTATATAATTCGTTTATGTTCATTGTTATTATTTAAGAACCGTTAAATTAAGAGTGGCTATTTTGCCACTCAAAAAACAAACAACAAAATTACATTCATTAGGTTGTATATTTCTATCCAATATGCCATTAAAGCCAATCAGTTTACTTTTTTTAATATTTCCCCTGCTTGCTGCCGGGCAGGAAATTATTTCTCCTCCTAAACCAGTGTTTATAACCCGGTTTCCTTTTAAACAATACAGCGGTGGCGTAATGGTTATCCGTGCCTGTTTTGAAAACATGAAAGACAGCCTTAATTTTATTTTAGATACAGGCAGTGGCGGCATATCTCTTGACAGCAGCACATGCGAAGAATATAAAATAAATACCTCCCTTACAGATACCACCATTACGGGTATTGGCGGCAAAAGAAAAGTTTCTTTTGTTTTTAATAAAACACTTCATTTTCCCGGGCTTGACGTAAAGGGGCTTAATTTTCATATTAATAATTATGATGTACTCACCAGTGTGTATGGAGAAAAAGTAGATGGGGTAATTGGTTACAGCTTTTTTAACCGGTATATAATAAAAATAAATTTCGACAGCCAGTTTGTAGAAGTATTAAGCCCCGGCAAAATACAATATCCGCCCAGGGGATATTTATTGAGACCAGCCTTTACATCGTTGCCCATACAATACCTGCAGATACGGGACCGCAAGCGGTTTGAACATAATTTTTATTTTGATACAGGCGCAGGGCTTTGTTTTTTAATGAGCGATCAATATGCAGAAGATAGTGCTGTTTTAATTAAAAAAAGAAAACCCGTACTTACACAGGCAGAAGGAATGGTGGGGCGCATACAAATGCGCCTTACGGTTATAAAGGAACTTAAACTTGGGCCATACCGTTTTTTTAATGTACCCACTTATTTATATAAAGATGATTTTAATGTTACCTCCTATCCCTTTGCCGGTGGGCTTATTGGCAATGAATTATTGCGAAGATTTAATATGACATTTAATTATGGCCAAAGAGAAATTCACCTGCTGCCCAACAGCCATTTTAATGATGCTTTTGATTATTCTTACACAGGGCTGGGAATTTATTATATTGATGATAAAATTATGGTAGAAGATGTAATTGCAGGTTCTCCGGCAGCAAAAGCAGGCTTTAAACCCGGCGATGAAATTTTTAGCATCGGTAATAATTTTAGCCACAGCATTCAGCAATACAAAAATATATTGCTGGTTCCTAACCAGCGCATAAAGGTTATTGTATTGCGGGATAAAAAACTTATGCAGCTTGTTCTTAAAACTTCGAGTATTTTTTAATAACCTTTTTTTATAATACCATCTTTATTTCATAGGTAGTCCAAAAGACTGCGTTGAAATATTAGTTGGTCCCGCATTTTGCGGGATGCCGACAGAAAAACTGCTGGATCATTTATAATGTATAGTCGGTATAAAATAATTTATGGCCTCACCTGTGGTTGGCTTAAATTTGCCGCATGATTCATTTTGAAAAATTTACTTTAGATAACGGGCTGAAAGTATTGGTGCATGAAGATAAGAGCACGCCTATGGCGGTGGTTAATGTATTGTATGATGTGGGCGCCAGGGATGAAAATGCAGAGAAAACAGGGTTTGCCCATTTGTTTGAGCACCTTATGTTTGGCGGAAGCATAAACATACCGGTGTATGACGAGCCGCTGCAACTGGCCGGCGGAGAAAACAATGCTTACACCACTAACGATCTTACCAATTATTACTGCCAGTTACCTGCAGAAAATATTGAAACCGCTTTTTGGTTAGAGAGCGATCGTATGATAAGCCTTGCCTTTAGCAAAAAAAGTTTAGAGGTGCAGCGCAAAGTGGTATGCGAAGAATTTAAAGAGCATTATATAAACAAGCCTTATGGCGATGTGTGGCATAAATTACGGGAACTGGTTTATACTACTCATCCTTACCGCTGGATGACCATTGGTAAAGAATTAAAACATGTAGAAGATGTTACGCTGGATGAGGTAAAAGCATTTTTTCATAAACATTATAATCCCAGCAATGCAATACTTGTAGTAGCGGGCAATGTAGATGTTGCGCAGGTAAAATTGCTGGCTCAAAAATGGTTTGGCCCTATTGCTGCAGGCATTAAGTATAACCGTAGTTTACCTGCAGAACCCAAACAAACTGCCCCACGCTTTTTACAAGTAAAAGCAGATGTGCCGCTGGATGCTTTGTATAAATGCTGGCATATTTATCCCCGTACAGATGACCGGTATTACACCGCAGATTTAATCTCCGATATTTTGAGTGGGGGAGGATCTTCCCGTTTGTACCAGGCACTTGTAAAAGAAAAACAATTGTTTAGTAATATTGAATGCTACCATATGGGCAGTACCGATGCAGGAATAATGGTAATAGAAGGCAAGCTGGTTAAAGGCGTAGAAATAAAATTGGCCGAAGCGGCAGTGAACGAAGAATTAAAAAAACTACAGCTTGATGGTGTAACGGCAGCAGAACTGGAAAAAGTAAAAAATAAAACAGAGAGTGCCATGGCTTTTGAAGATATGGGGGTAATGAACCGTGCAGCCAGCATTGCCATGTATGAATTGCTGGGCGATGCCGACCTTATGAATAAGGAATTAGATAAATACCGGGCTGTAACAGAAACAGAAATATCAGAGCAAAGCCGTATTATTTTTGATGAGAACAACTGCAGTACGATGCATTATTTATCTAATAATTAAATGGTAAATTTGGTAAAATTGAAATTATGCTTACAAAAGAAACAATACTGAAAACAATAGAGGCAATGCCAGAAGAAAAATTCAACAATATTGATGAAGTATTGGAAGAAATTATACTTCTTGAAAAGATTGAGAATAGTCTTAATGCTGCTCATAAAGGAGAAATATTATCTGAAGAGGAAGCAGATAAAGAAATATCAAAATGGTAAAACTTTCATATACCAGGCCTGCTCTTACAGATCTTTATAACATATTCCTGTATATTTCAAACGACTCAATTGTTAATGCAAGGCATTTTGTTAGAGAATTGAAAGACAGAATCAAAACTTTAAAATCCAACCCTGAAAAAGGAAGACCACTTTTCCCGGATAGATACCCTGCAATCAGGCAAGTGCTTCACAAATCTTACAGAATAATTTATCAGTTTAAAGGTGAATCTGTTCTTATTTTAGTAATCACTCACCAATCCCGTTTACTCATAAATATCGAAGCCATAAAAAAATATATTATTTAAAAATGCTCAATAGAAAAGAAGCACCATTTATTACAGACGCAGTAAATTTTAAACTAAACCTTAAACCTTACGATCATTTTACACTGGACAATGCTGTACCCGTTTATACCATTCATGCAGGTGCGCAGGAAGTAATACAGGTAGAAATGGTTTTTTATGCCGGCAACTGGTATGAGCAAAGGCAAGGCATAGCCGCAGCCACTAACTTTATGCTCAAAAACGGCACATCTAAAAAAACCGCATTTGAGCTTAACGAAGCATTTGAATATTACGGTGCTTATTGCAACCGAAGTTGCTATAATGAAACTGCGGTTTTATCTCTTCATACCCTTACCAAGCACCTGGATGTTTTACTGCCGGTAATGAATGAAATGCTCACCGACTCCATTTTTCCGGAGCAGGAACTGGAAGTGTTTAAGCAAAACAGTAAACAACGGCTTGTGGTAAATTTGCAAAAACCTGAGTTTGTTGCGGGCCGGCTGATAGACAGTTATCTGTTTGGAGAGCATCACCCTTATGGTAAATATACAAAGCCGGAAAATATTGATGCATTAAATACCGCCGAACTAAAAGCTTTTTATGCTCAGTATTACCTGCAGGGGCAGTGCGCCATTTTTGTATCGGGACGGTTACCTGCAAATCTTCAGCAACAGCTTAATACTTTTTTTGGCAGGCTTAATTTATCTAAACCCATTTTTAAAACTTCTGTAATAGATGCCAGCCCTGGCACGCAAAAAAAATACAGGATAGAAAATGATGCCAATGCAGTGCAGGGTGCCATACGCATTGCACAGCCTTTCCCTAACAGGCATCACCCCGACTTTAAGAAAGTGGCGGTGCTTAACAATATTTTTGGTGGTTTCTTTGGCAGCCGGCTCATGAGCAATATCCGTGAAGAAAAAGGATATACCTACGGCATTCACAGTTACCTGTACAATCATATTCAGCAAAGCGCCTGGATGGTAAGCACCGAAGCCGGCAAAGATGTTTGCGAATTAACCATTGATGAAGTGTATAAAGAAATGAAAACGCTGCGGGAAGAACCGGTAGACGACGAAGAAATATTACTGGTGCAAAATTATATGATGGGAGGAATCCTGGGCGATCTGGATGGCCCTTTTCATATTATGGCAAAATGGAAAAATATTATTCTTTATAACCTGGATGAAACTTATTTTTATGAATCGGTAAAAGCCATTAAAGAAACCAATGCAGAAGAATTAATGGCGCTGGCCAATAAATACCTCAGGCCGGAGGAATTTTATGAATTGGTAGTTTATTAAAGGGTTTCAAAAGTTTAAGAGGTTCAAGAGGTTTCAAAGGTTCAAGAGGTTTAAGAAATTCGGGGTTCAGCAAGTTAAGGGGTTTAATAAATTTTTAGTTTTACAGCATATTGCATGGGGTCAGTCTTTGAGAGCGTTTATTCAATGATTGCTTTTTTGATTTTAAAAAAATTATCGTTATCCATTTAAAAAATCATCCATTAATTATGAACTTTATTATCCGCCTTCTTATCACCGCTGCTGTGGCTTACGGCCTGGCCAATATTTTATCCGGGGTACATATTCCCGATTTTAAAGATGCTTTAATATTTGCGCTGGTACTTGCACTGCTTAATGTTTTTGTAAAACCTTTGCTGGTAATTCTCACTTTTCCCATTACTATTGTTACGCTTGGTTTATTCCTCTTTGCTGTTAATGCCATAATTATATTACTGGCAGATAAATTTATGGATGGCATTACCATTGATGGTTTTTGGTGGGCACTTTTATTCAGCCTGTTGCTTTCTTTAATTTCCTCTTTTGCCCAATCGCTGATAGATAAAAAGGAATAATTTTTTGGGGATAGCTAAAGAAATAACAGTTCCTTTTTTTTGTGTTTTTTATCCCTGCACAAATCTCTTACATTTAAAATACAAAAAGCTGCCACGCCATACATCACTTTTTATCCGGAGCCAAAACTACCCTTTGAGGTATGGTTTTGGCTGAAGATAAATTTCATTAAATTAAAATGAAATTAAAATATCAGTAAGCATTTATATATCCTGAAAAAGAACTGCATCAATAACCCTCCGGGTGATAAGTTTACAAAAAAATATTTAGCTTCTATAAAACCCCTTTGTTTCTTTCGCTTATAAAGCAGAAATTGCAGCATGCAATTTTTACAAAAAAATTTATCTGATCATCAGCTAAAAGAATTATACAAAGCATTGCTGCTGCCACGTATGATAGAAGAAAAAATGCTGATACTCCTGCGCCAGGGAAAAATAAGTAAATGGTTTAGCGGTATCGGGCAGGAAGCCATTTCTGTGGGAGTAACCGCAGCCATGCAGCAAAACGAGTGGATGATGCCCCTGCACAGAAACCTGGGTGTTTTTACCGGGCGCAATATGCCGCTGAGCAAACTCTTTATGCAGTGGCAGGGTAACAAACAGGGCTACAGCAAAGGCCGGGAAAGAAGTTTTCATTTTGGCAGTAAGGAACATTTTATATGTGGTATGATATCACACCTGGGCCCGCAACTGGCCATTGCAGATGGCGTAGCACTGGCATATAAACTGCGTAAAGAAAATAAAGTGTCGGTAGCTTTTACGGGAGAGGGCGGCACCAGTGAAGGCGATTTTCATGAAGCATTAAATACCGCTGCCGTATGGGATTTGCCTGTTATTTTTATTATAGAAAATAATGGTTACGGATTAAGTACACCTGTAAGCGAACAGTACCGTTGCAAAAACCTGGTAGATAAAGCCGCAGGTTATGGTATAGAAGGCGTGCAGATTGATGGCAATAATATCCTGGAAGTTTATGATACTATGAAAGGCGTGCGTGAGTATTGCATAAAAAATCAAAAACCCTATTTAATAGAGTGTATGACGTTTCGTATGCGTGGCCATGAAGAAGCCAGCGGCGTAAAATATGTTCCCCCGGTATTGTTTGAAGAGTGGGAAAAAAAAGATCCCGTAAAAAATTATGAAGAATGGATTTTAGAAAAAAAAATATGTACGGCTGCAGAAGTAGAAGCCATTAGATCAGGAATAAAAAACCATATTGACGCAGAAATAAAAATTGCCATAGAAACAGGTACCATTGAAGTGGATACGGAAGAAGAAATAAATGATGTGTATGCAAAGTCAATGGTCAATGGTGAATGGTCAATAGACAATAGCCATACAACTTATCCCTCAAAAGCTGCGACAGAAAAAAAATTCATTCATGCTATTTCTGAAGGATTGAAACAGTCTATGCAAAAACATCCGAACCTTATTTTAATGGGCCAGGATATTGCAGAATATGGTGGTGCATTCAAAGTAACCGAAGGTTTTATAGAGGAGTTTGGAAAAGAAAGAGTGCGTAATACACCACTCTGCGAAAGCGCCATAGTAGGTGCAGCACTGGGTCTTAGCCTGGAAGGATATAAAGCCATGATGGAAATGCAGTTTGCAGATTTTGCTACGGTGGGCTTTAATCAAATCATAAACAACCTTGCAAAAATTTATTACCGCTGGGGGCAAAACGCTGATGTGGTAATACGTATGCCCACAGGCGGGGGCGTGGGCGCAGGGCCTTTTCACAGCCAGAGCAATGAGGCGTGGTTTGTGCATACGCCCGGGTTAAAAGTAGTGTATCCATCATCACCCATTGATGCAAAAGGTTTGATGATTGCTGCCATTAACGATCCCAACCCGGTATTGTTTTTTGAACACAAAGCTTTGTACCGGAGTATTAGCGGGCCGGTACCCGATGAATATTATGAAATAGAAATTGGCAAGGCAAGGCATGTGCAGGCAGGGGAAGATATTTCTATCATAACCTATGGTGCAGGCGTACATTGGGCATTGGAATATGCAGCAAACCATAAAAATGTTTCGCTGGATATTTTGGATTTAAGAACGTTGTTGCCACTGGATTACGACGCCATTAAAAATGCCGTGAGCCGCACTGGCAAAGTTTTAATACTGCATGAAGATAATTTAACCGGTGGCATAGGTGGCGAAATTGCTGCATGGATTGCAGAACATTGTTTTGACAAACTGGATGCACCGGTAAAGCGTTGTGCCAGTATGGATACGCCGATTCCTTTTAATATAGAACTGGAAAAAAATTATATGGCATACAGCAGGCTGGGAGAAAGTATTGAGGCGTTGATGGAGTATTGAGAGGTTTCAAAGGTTTAAGAAGTTACAGAGGTTTAAAAGTATAATGCCCAATTTGTTTATCATAGCAGGATGTAATGGTGCAGGAAAAACTACTGCAGCATATAATTTATTGCCTGGTGTTTTTAAAACTGTTGAGTTTGTAAATGCAGACGAAATAGCAAAGGGGTTATCGCCCTTTAATGTAGATGGCGTAGCATTTCAGGCAGGAAGAATTATGTTGGAAAGAATGAGGCAGTTAATAAAAAAAAATAAAAGTTTTGCTTTTGAAACAACGCTTTCTGGGTCTGCCTATATTCAATTTATAAAACAAGCAAAAGATGCCGGGTATGATTTTACTTTTTTCTTTGTGTATTTAAATAATGTGGAGCTTGCAAAAAGCAGGGTAGCATTAAGAGTAAGTAAAGGTGGTCATAATATTCCCGAAGAAGTTATGGCAAGGGTTTAAATAATTTTGTAAAATATGCAGCACTTGCCGACGACTGGTATATGTATGATAATTGCGGCAGAACCTATGAATTAATTGCTAAAAATGTTTCAGGCTTACCGGAAATAAGTAATTTTGAAATCTACAATAAAATTACGGGACAATGAATATTTTAAAAAAACGAGAATAGCTGAGTGGTAAAATAAAAGTTGCTTTAAATAAAGCCATTCAAAATCTTGTAACCGAAACCAAGGCCAAAAAATCTTACCTCGTTATTGCCGGTAATAATGGCAAGATAAAAAAAATTCCTGCAAAAGATTTGTAAGCAAAATCAAACATAAATTTTAGTCAGATTTTACCCTATCCTCTCAAAACCTCACAAAGTATTTCTCTTTTGTTTATGCTCTATTTCTTTGCTTCTTATTAAAACAATTAAACCAGTGTTATGTTAATTGTAAAGTGATGCTTAAGATTCGTGAATGATTCACTATTCACAATTCAATGTCGTTTAGTTAAGGATTTAAATTGCCACGCCCTTCAGGGCGTGGATGAAAATAGAAATAAGACACTAGGCTTTAGCCCAAAAAATGGTTTGGCTAAAGCCAATAAAACTAATAATTATTCTTAATCCACGCCCTGAAGGGCGTGGCAATTGAAATGGCAGTGCTTAACTAAACGACATTGATTCACAATTGCCCATTGCCCTTTCACCATTGGACCATTCACTAAACAAATACTCATGCCCGAAGGACCTTCAATACTTTATCTTAAAGATCAACTGCAGCCCTTTAAAGGTAAGCTGGTAAAAAATGCCGGAGGATATGGCGATATGCCGGCAACATGGATAAAAGGAAAAAAACTGCTGGATATTTTAACCTGGGGTAAACACCTGTTGCTTGTATTTGCCAATGGTACAGTAAGGGTGCACCTGGGTTTATTTGGAGATATTCTCATTAATGAAAGAAAAAAAGTTAACCGTTCTTTTTTCCTGGAATTTGCCACAGGTGAAATAAACGGGTATGTGGTAAAAGCTGTAAAACTGGAAAAACCTTTAAAGGAAATGTATGACTGGCGTACAGATATTCTTAGCCCCGGCTTTAATAAAACCTGGGTAAAAACATTGCTGAAAAAACAGGCAGATAAAAATATTGATGATGTGCTGATGAACCAGGATATATTTACCGGAGTAGGAAACAAGATAAGGAACGAAGCATTGTACCGGGCAGCCATTCATCCGCTAAGTATTACAGGAAAAATACCTGCAGCAAAAATTACAAAGCTTATAAATGAAGTGGTAAACTATGCCCGTATTTTTTACAGACAACTGCATAGTAAAGGAGTGAATGATGCCTTCCAGGTGTACCAGCAGGAGTATGCTGCAGATGGCAGCGAAGTAACCATGAAAGTGTTACAAAAATCTAAACGTAAAATATTTTTTAGTGAGCATAGATGTTGTATGTGTAAATAATTATTTTAGCCTTAATACAAGCTCAGTGATTAATTTACTTTTTAGTTGTTACAAAATTTTTTTTCTGTAACTTTTATCTGCACATAACCATTATTATTTTTACAGCCATAAATCACCCTTAAAACATTATAAAGTAAAGCCCCTTCCATACAGGGCTTTTCCACTTCTAACACCTGTATGTTTTCCATTCTCCACAACCAGCTTCCCATTTACCAAAACAAATTTAAACCCAATAGAATATTGGTGAGGTTTTTCAAAACTTGCTTTGTCATTTACCTCAGCCTCATCAAAAATTACCATGTCTGCATTCATCCCTTCTTTTAATAAACCAATATTTTTTAATTGAAATTTTTGTGCCGGTAAACTGGTCATTCTTAGCTTCTTCTAAAGAAATTATTTTTTGTTCCCGTACATATTTACCCAGCACCCTTGCATTGGTGCCATAGCCACGTGGGTGTGGTGCTCCTGCACCAAAGGCTCTTATACTGGCATCGCTGGCAAACATGTTAAAGGGATATTGCATAATGTGCTGCACATCTTTTTCGCTCATACCATGAAAAACCATACTGGCTCCACCCTGTATCATCATCTCCATAACTGTTGCAGCCTCTTCTTTTGCTTTATGTTTTCTGCCCTTTAATAAATTAATGGCTTCAATACTTTTTCCATTTAAAGTAGTATCCGTTTTATAATATGCAACTACTGCATAACTTAAATGTTTTAGTTTACGGCTCTTTAATTTTTTGAGGATGTAAGCGGTTACCTGCTTTTTTATTCCGGGCCTGCTTAATCTTGCTGCAACAGAATCCTGCCCGTCGGCTAAAATTTCATCGGGCAATAAAGTGCTTAGCGAAGTACTGCTGGCAGTGTATGGATACTAGTCGATGGTTACATCCAGGCCTTCTTTTCTTGCTGTAATTATCATGGGTAAAGTTTGGCTGCTTCTTCCCCAGTTTTGCTGGCCGCTTAATTTAAAATGAGAAATTTCTACAGGGATATTAGCACCTCTTGCAATGGTTAGTGCTTCATTAATGGCTTGTGTTACACTATCGCCTTCATCTCTCATATGTGTTGCATACACACCATTATATTTTGCAGCTACTTTTGCCAGGTGGATGATCTCCGGTGTTTTGGTATAAGTGCCGGGTATATAAATTAACCCGGTTGATAAGCCTACTGCGCCATCTTTCATCGCTTTATCTACAATGGTTTCCATTTGTAACAATTCTGCTTCGGTGGCATCACGGTTAGCACGGCCCATCACTACTTTTCTTACATCGTTATGGCCAATTAATGTGGCCACGTTTATGGAGAGCTGTAATGAATCTATCCACTGTAAATATTTTCCAATATCAATATTGGATGCGCCGCAGTTGCCGGCAATTACAGTGGTAACACCATCGTAAATAAAATTATCTGCCGTAGGCGTTTTGGCTTCATCGCCTTCAATATGCGTATGCACATCTATAAAACCGGGCGCAACAATTAATCCTTTGGCATCAATTATTTTTGTTGCTGTGGCGCTAATATTTTTTTGGATAGAAATTATTTTTCCATTTGTAATGGCAATATCTGCATAATACCAGTTGTTGCCGGTACCATCAATAATTTTTCCGTTGCGGATTAGTAAATCGTATTGGGCAAAGCAACAATTAAATAACAGCAGCCCAATACAAACAGTTAATATTTTTTTCATAAATTTTTATTCTCCCGGATGATACTTCCTCTCCACATGCGTCATCACATCTTCTTTATAGAACAACACATCTTTAAACAGGCCTTTACTGTACATTGTTCCCTGGTCAAAAAAATGAGGCGAGCTTTCGCTGCCGCTTTGCCCACCCGCCAGCAAAGATTTTGCTTTTAATTTTTCTCCAAATTCAACAGCACAAATAAAACTATTGCCATGTACACCATACCTTTTAATAGTGTTGGGAAAACTGCGGCTGTTGTAAGATGGCAGCATTCCCCAAACAGAAGAAACAAAACCCACAGGTATGCTGGCTTTGCTATCGTTAAATGTATTATCAATATCATTTGAAATTCTTTGAAACCGGTTTATATCGCCCCAGGGTATTTGCCAGTTACTAAATTTATTTTTTAAATCGTTTACCACCATTAAAAGAGGCTGCAGTAAATCTGCTGCTGTTGCCTTGGCAATAAATCTTTCTGTTTTGGTTACCTGGTCCACATACTGGTATTCATCCTCATCTGCACTTTGTACTATTTTGGCAACTAATTTATCTCCCCATTCTACAGCCAGTGTGGTGGCCACAGAATTTTCGCTGCTGCGGAAGTTCCAGTTTTTTAAAATACCAATGGGTTCTTTTAATGCTGCATAAAGTGTATCGGTAGGCAAAATATTTTTTTCAAATGCCTGCACCAATGCAGGTATCATTTTTTCAAAAGCAGTAAGATAAGTATCGTATCCAGCAGCAATCAGTTTATCAAGCGTAAATTTATTTTCTTTTGCCAGTACATTTACTGCATTAATACCCCGGAAATTTTCGCCATCGGGTGCCATGTACAAGGGATAATTTTTTTTGAGGGGGCTGCTGCTGCCGCTTACTGTGTATGGGGTAGAATTACAGTTTTGTATCCATCCGGTTTTTGGGTTTATCATTTGCACAATGTCCTTTACCTCATGCAATCCTTTCCATTCTGTTTGTGGTATGCTGCCATCTACAGGGGCATTCCAGTTATAGGCGGTATCTCTCACGGGCACATAGTTACCATGCCAGTAAGCAATATTTCCTTTGCTATCTGCAAACACGGTATTGTTACTGGTATTACCCCGCAGTGCCATAGTTTTTTTATAATCTAACAATCCTTTTGCTTTGGTGCGCATCCAGCTTTGTATCAATCCATTCATCATGCGGTTACTGCTTTTTACACTTATGTACTGCTCATTTCTTTTGGCCATTACCGGTCCATGATGGGTATAGTATGCAGCAATATTTTTAGTGATTAAGGCATCATCTTTTTTATACCGGATGTTTATGGATTTTGTAATTAATTTTTTTTGCTGATGATTGTATTCATACATCAGGCCATTTGTATTTTTAGTTATTTTTTCTGCATACATATCTGCTACATCTACACTGCTGCTGGTATGCATCCATCCGCAGTTTTCATTAAAGCCCTGGTAAATAAAAAACTGCCCCCAGGTTACGGCGCCATATACATTCAGGCCTTCTTCACTTATCATATGTACTTCTGGTCTAAAATAAAAAGTTACGTGGGGATTAATGTAAAGCAGTGCATTGCCATTGGCTGTTTTAGAAGGCGCTATGGCAAAAGCATTGGAGCCTGATGATTCACTGTTCACTATTGCTCTATTGCCTGAATACGAAAACAGAATATTCTTGCCATACAAATTCTTCATATCCTCTGATTTCAGTCCGCCGGTATTGGTAGAAACATAGGCGCCATCAGTAAACAGAAGGGGGAACCAAGGCTCAAAATGTGTTAAAGCGGCAGGCGTTACTTCAGGATGTTTATATAGATAATAATTGATACCGTCGGCAAATGCATGCAGCAATTTTTTTAGCCATGCAGGAGCTTTATGATAATCTGCAATGGCAGCAGATGTATCATAAATAATTTTCATCTGCAGGTCCTGGTATAAATAAGCTTCGCCATTCAGCTCAGCCATTCTTCCCAGTACTTTCAGATAATTTCTTTCCACTCTTTCAAAACTTTCTTCACATTGGGCATACATCAACCCGAATACAGCATCTGCATCTGTTTTGCCATAGATGTGAGGAATACCCCAGCGGTCTCTTATGATAGTAACTCTTTGTGCCAGTTCT
>JAYVGA010000572.1:0-2468 GCA_043772635.1 Chitinophagaceae bacterium | reverse complement strand
GGAATCTGCAATAAAGCCGGTAAACATCCGCCCAAAGGATTTACTCCTGCGCTACGCCACAATTTCATTTGCTCCATACCAAACACCTGTTGGTCATCTTTATACTTTTCCTTTAATGCATCTACTTCTGGCTTAAGCACTTTCATTTTGGCACCACTTAAATAACTCTTATACAAAATAGGAGAAGTTATTAAACGGATAAGCAGTGTAAGCAATAAAATAACCATCCCCATACTGGCAACATGCTTCTGCAAAAAATCAAAAACAGGCAACAGAAAATAACGATTGATATATTTTACAAATGAAAAAATACCGGTACCAAATGGCACAATATTTTCCATTTTATTGTCATACTTTTTTAAAGTATTATAATCGCTGGGGCCAAAATAAAATTGAAGTGGAATTGTAGCATTATTTGCAGCAGGAAGTGTTATGGATGCCGTTGTAACTGTTCTTGCTAAATAATTAATACTGGTATCAACCGGTATAGTCCAAGTAACATTAGCAGAGGAAAATTTATTTTTTGCTATTAATGCAGCAGCAAAAAATTGTTGTTTTACAGCTATCCAATCTACGGGTTTACTTAATTTTTTTTCGTCTGGCTTGCGGGTATATTCAAAATCATAATTACCATTTTGCAGGTAAGATAAATTAGACTGGGTTAGTTCGTATTTATGATCCTTTTCTATTCTTTCTGTTTCTGACTGCCACAGAAAGTTTACAATGTTTTGAGTAAATAACCGGGAAACAGATCCTACAGAAATATTTAAATCAATCATATATTCCCCTGGCCTGATGGTATATTGGTGTACCAATTGCTCACCCGAAGAATCGGATTTTATAAAAGACAAAACCTGGCTTTTATCTGCATTAATAACTAAGGGTTGTTGCTTAAAAACTAAATTGGATGTTTGAGCAGTTTGGTTAGTCCCTGTATTTATAGCATAAGAAAATTTATTAAACTCCCCCTCCACAATTATTACAGGGCTCCCGTCGGCTTTTTTAAATTTTTTGAGTTCTACTCTTTCAGGTTGTGCACCCTTGCTGTTGAAAGTAACTTTCATTACTTCATTTTCCAATTGTACGGGCTGTCCTGCTTCAGTAACTGCCAGAATTTCTGTTGGAGTTTTAATTAAAGTATTCGTATCTGCTGTGGCAGCATTTATATTTACGGCATTGGTATCTGCTTTGGGCTTTAGAGCGGCCATTGAATCTGCAATGCGTTTTTGTTCTCCTTCATAAGCCAGGCGGCTCTTGCTGTTAATTAAAAACATTGTAATTAACAAAGCCCCTATCAATCCAAACCCTATCAGGGTATTCCTATCCATTCCCATGCTGTATAATTTAAGTGGGCAAAGGTAGCTAAGTTTAGCTTTTACTATCTATCGCCTTTATAAAATAAATGCCCTTAAAAAAGGGCATTTATTTTATAACTGTTTTGTAATATTATTTTTTGGCTGCTGCGGGTGCTGCCTTAGCTGCGGCTGGTGCTTTGGCGGCTGCTGCTGGTGCTTTAGCGGCAGTAGCTTCTTCCTGCTTCAACTGGCGGGTCATCGTTACAGAAGCAATTGGAATTCTTGGAGAGTTCATAATTTCCATGTTTTCTGCTATTATATCCTGTACCCTGATGTTTTCGTTTAGCTCCAGTCCATTAATATCTATATCAATTTGTTCTTTAAGATATTTTGGTAAGGTTTTAACCTTAACAGATTTCATTTTGGTTACAAGTTTACCACCGGCTTTTACACCTACGGCTGTACCAACAAATCTCAATGGCAAAGTAGCAATTACTTTTTTATCCTCTACCAGTTCCAGAAAATCTACATGGATAAGAATGTCGGTTACTTTATTAAACTGCAGGTCTTTTAAAATGCAACGGTAAGTATTACCATCTACAGTAATATCTGCAAACATAAACTCTGCTGTATAGACGATGCTTTTAAAAGCAGCTATGGGTGCTGAAAAATTAATTTCAGATTTACCGCCATAAATTACAGCCGGCACCAGTTGCTGAGAGCGAAGATGGCGGGTGGCTTTTTTTCCGCTTTCGGTCCTCAGTTGTCCTTGAATTGTAATTGATTTCATTTTATTATTATTTTTTTATGAGGCGCAAAGGTAGGGGTTTTGGTTTATTGGAATAAGAGTTTATTAGTTTATTTGCAACACTCCCATATTACAATCTTTCCAACCTCAACTTATTTAATATTTTTTACCCTGCCTTTTATAAACAGGCTATTAATACTCTTGTTTTCATAAGCATTGCGGATAGTTACTGCAAATAACTCATCGGTAGAAAGCACTTTTATTTTATCGCAAATAGGTTTTATGGGAATAGTATCGCATACTACCAGTTCGCTCAACACACTATTCTGAATATTTTCGTAAGCATTGCCACTTAATACTGGATGTGTGCAAAGTGCTCTTACACTCCTTGCCCCTTTCTCTATCATCAATCCTGCACTTTTGGC
>JAYVGA010000571.1:0-8388 GCA_043772635.1 Chitinophagaceae bacterium | reverse complement strand
AATAGTTTTTATCCGAAAAGGTAAAGGTGGTTTTATGTATATCTGCAACGAAACTACTTTGCAAAAAATGAGTATCAAACAAAGGATGCTGGTGGAAGTTGCAAAGAGTATCGACGTGGCTTATCCGCTGTGCAATATTTTTAGCCGGTACAGTGTAGATATGGAAGTGCATGTGGATATTAACACCAACCCCAACTTTAAAAGTAATGATGCTTTAAAGGAAGCTATGGGATATATTTTGGGAATGGGGGTTGTGTTTAAAGCCAAGCCTGATGCTTTTGCCAGCAGCAGTTGCGCTAATAAAATTGTGCAGTAATGCATAAATAAAAAACTAAAGAAAAAATTTATAAAAAATTAAAACAAAAAAATAGGACCGATAATTTTAGCTTTTGTAATACTGTTTTTCATCTGCTTAATTCCGGATGCAAAAAACTATTTGCAAAGTGCATTCACGCAAATAAAACAAAGATTTTCCCGCAATAAAAATGCGCCAATCTTTGAAACCAATTACATAGAAGTAAAAGCTTTTTATGTAAAGGAATACAATACCACACCCTGCATCAGTTTTATTAATAACCTGGATGTTGTAAAAGCTTATGCGTATATCAATAGTGGAGTAGCAGGCAAAGTGATGGCTATTTATCAGCGCAATTATTACAGCTGGCAGCACAACAAACAACATTTTAGCACTACAGTTTTTAAACTGCAAAATAAAGTGATGATAGAATTGGGAGATGAGTATGCAGAGATTCTGTTCTGCAATAACAACTACAATTATGCTAATGAATTGATAACAACATTTGCAGATTTTAAGGCGCCGCAAAAAGAAGAGCCATATGAAATAAACATTATTACGCAAAATAGCTCAGGACTGGATTTGAAACAATTAGAAATAAAACCAACAGTACTGGATATAGACCTTTATTACAATGATGATTTTAAGCCAATAGATGAAGTGATTAAACAACGGCTGGAAAAAGAAAATGATAAAGGGATCATATTGCTGCATGGTTTGCCAGGTACCGGTAAAACAACTTACCTGCGCCATTTGATAGGCAGTATGAAGAAAAGAGTATTGTTTGTTTCACCAGGCGTAGCAGGCAATTTGATGAACCCGGAATTTATTGATTTGCTGATCGACAATCCAAATGCAGTACTGATTATTGAAGATGCGGAGAATATTATTATGGATAGAAAATTCAGCAGCAACAGCAGTGTGAGCAATTTGCTCAACATCAGCGATGGTTTATTGAGTGATTGCTTAAATGTACAGATCATCTGCACTTTCAACAGTGCATTAAATATGGTAGACAGTGCCTTATTTCGAAAGGGAAGGCTGATTGCCAAATATGAATTTGAAAAATTAAACACGGCTAAAGCACAGCGGCTGAGCGATCATTTAGGGTTTAAAAATAAAATTAATAAACCCATGACGATTGCTGAAATAACCAATCCTGATGATATGGAAATGGAGCAGCCGGCAATGCAAGTAATGGGTTTTAGAAGAGAAGTAGTGATGAATTAAAATAGCTCCATAACATCCGGTATCATTCCGGTGCCGGATGTTTTTGCTTTTTTTGGACCGGGCTTTATAAATTCTATTTAGCTTCATTGGCGTCGCACTCTTGTGCGGCATATCTTTATTGAGCTTTTATGGAAGCGGAGATGAGGGCAATATTTAATTTTATATGCAATTAACTATTTTTATATAATTAATGCAGACAGTTTTAAAAAATAAAAAATTATAACCATGTTTAAATTATGGAGTGAATCAAATTCGGATGCAAAAAAAAGTTTAAAACCCGATTTGGGTTTAAGAGATTGGGATTCATTAACCCAGAATCAAAAGTATCTAATTTGGAAATATTTAGAAATCCATTTTTTTAATAAACAAGAAACGATTCAATGGAGTCCTACCAGCTATCAAAATGAAAAATGCTTTGAATTTTACGACCCATGCGCATATATAAAAAGAAGTAGTGTTTATCAATCTATTAATTCTATGATGATAGAGTATAAGGCAAAAAATTACACGGAAAATTATCTTGAAGATAATACTGGGTATGCAGCTTGTAAAGATTTTATTTTAATATATGAAGAAGGTGAGGGTAACGTTGTGCTAGAATTGTTATCTTTTTATTGTAGAGCTTTAATAAAAGAATATCAAGACGAATTTTATCGAG
Organism: Chitinophagaceae bacterium; assembly: GCA_043772635.1. Classification (GTDB taxonomy): domain Bacteria; phylum Bacteroidota; class Bacteroidia; order Chitinophagales; family Chitinophagaceae; genus Ferruginibacter. The sequence goes on along the minus strand of JAYVGA010000571.1, from coordinate 6,205 downwards.
AAAAAAATATTAATGAATCTGAAATTGAATATGAGAAAGAAAAAAAGAATGCTCAATGGATAAATTTTGATGAATTCGCAAAGGACTTAAATGGGGTATTTACTGATTTTGGATTAAATGTTCATTTAACCAGAAGTGGTTTTATACCAAGACAAGATGAGAAAATTATAAAAAATGTATTTGAGCCAGTATTACAGTGCTTAAGTGATTCAAAGTGGAAAGAGGTAAATCAATTAATGGTTGATGCATTTTCTGAATACAGAAAAAATACAAAAGAAAGTTATAGTACTTGCATAACACACATTGTTTCAGCAATTCAAGCTTTCTTACAAATTACAGTATTTGGGAAAACTGGTAAAGGAGATATTTCAAATTTAATTACAACAGCACAAAAAAGTAATCTAATTCCATCTGATAATTTTACCAGTGATATTTTTAAACCTATTGAATCAACGTTAATGAGGATGAGACAAGAAAAAGGGATTCCACATCCTAAAAAAGAATATGCGACTGAAAAAGATGCAAAATTAGTTCTAAATATTGCAATGATATTTATACAGCATTGTATTCAAAATTAAAATAATGCAAAACATAAAACACATACTAACCGAAATAGAGCAAAAGAAAAATATTAAAATACTCTATGCCTGCAAAATAGCAGCAGGGTATGGGGTTTCCTTAGCCGGATAGCAATTAATAAAAGTGGTATCCTGTTTAGGTGACTGATTATTCAATTCCTGAAAAGCCCGGATAAAAGAGTTCTTTAATTTATTGTCTTTGTGCAGTAGCAATGCACTATAGTATTCTGCACCATAAGCATTCAGGTAACCAGTAACCTGAATAAAGTCGCTTTCGGTTGGTGAATCAAACCAGGTGGTAAATTTTCTAAAGCGCACCGCATGGCGTTCATCTGTATTATCACAAACATAAACTACGGCATTAATTTTTATAGAAAGAAATTCTTTGATGAGGGAAACAATTGTAAAAGCAAGCCGCTTATCAGTTCCTTTTTGTTTTCAATATCATCCTTGTTAAGCAATTCAATATTGAAGGCAAAAACTTTTGATGCAATGGTAGGATAATCCTTAAAGAAGTAATCGAATAAAGCAAAGAAGCAAACGTATTCAATATCCTTGTCGGTGATTATGTAATGATAACCTGGTTTTAGCAGTGTAGTTTTATACGGTTGCAAACTTGTAGCCATATTTATCTTTAAGTTCCTGAAAGGTTACACCGCTCTGGATAGCATCACGGATAAATTTCTGGTCTGCTATAATTTGCTGAAAGATTTCAACATTAGTCTTAGGGTTTGCCTTTGGCTTGCGTTTGGCACGCACAGTTTTTTTTGTTTTTACAAAAGCTGAAGACATAAAAATTATTTATTGCAATTTACAGTTTTAAATTGAAAAAAGTATTTGCCGCTATGTATGAATTACTGGTAAAAATGAGAGAAGCGTATTATTTAAAATTTTAAAACAAAAACAATGAGTTACATTATAGTAGATGTTGAATCAGATGGCCCCATACCACAACCCTATTCGATGGTATGTTTTGGAGCCGTGGTGCTGGAGCCAACATTAAGCAAAACGTTTTATGGTAAAACAAAACCCATTTCGGAACAATGGATCCTGGAAGCATTAGCTGTAAGTGGCATCAGCAGGCAGGAGCATGAAAAATTTGATGAGCCAAAAGTAGTGATGGAAAATTTTGCAACAAGGTTAACACAAAATTCTAAAGGCAGGCCAATTTTTATCAGCGATAATCCGGCTTTCGATTGGCAATGGATCAATTGGTATTTTCATACTTACCTGGGTAAAAATTCTTTTGGGTTTTCGGCAAGGCGCATTGGCGATTTGTATTGCGGCATGAAGATGGACACCGGCTTAAATGCGGAATGGAAAAAACTGTTTCGCAAAACCACCCACGATCATAACCCGGTTAATGATGCTTTAGGAAATGAAGAAGCTTTGCTGGCTATGAAGGCAATGGGATTGAAGATACCGGTGCAATAACTTAAGACATGATTAGGTAAAAACTACCATTCCGGTTCGTTTAGAATATTTTGAAGTTCATCGTCATCTGGCTTGGTATATATGCCTGTTAATATTTCGTAAGCTTCTATAAAATCGTTGAGTAAAGGATTGTTTTTAAGAATAAGAAGTGCATTAAGAATATTGGTATTACCAGCACGGATAACGCCACGGAATTGCACAATGCTTCCGTCGTTATACATTTTAAACCAGTTGGTAAATTTATGAAAGCGTGCTTTCTCCCGGTGATCGCTGTTATCGCAGATATATACAACAACATTTTCTTTTTCATGAAGAAATACTTTAAGTATGTTAGTAACAGTTGCAGCAATTCGTTTGTCGAGAGGAATTTTAACTAAATGGTCAGGCTTAAATTTTATTTCAAGGTTGAAGCCAAATACATTTGGAGCTAAATTCGGAAATTCCGAGAAGGCGGTTGAAAAATCATAGAAATAGCAATGGTATATGCATCCAACGCTGGTAGTGAACGAATATAACCGCTCATCAATTCTTGATATCTGGTACTGTTGCAAATTTAAAACCTGCTTTTTGAAGTTCTTCAAAAGATAAGCCGTGTTGACGTGCTTCTCTGATATATTTACTCATTTCAAGAGCTACCAGCATTTTGCCAGTGCCTTTTGCCTGCTTTACTTTTTCACTAAAGTATTCAGCCGTCCGCTTTTGAAATTGATCCGGCATGGTTGATTGTTGCATGATGGAAAGTTGTATCAGCAAGTTACAAAATTAAAATAGAACATTATAGTATATATAAAAGGATTTATAATTAAAATAAAAATGACCAAATTAAAATTAACCGGAAAACAGATCCGTGCCATTGGCTACCCACAAGGGCCGGTGGTAAGTGTGGCCATGTATGCCATATGTACACACTTTAAACATGCAACAGAAGAAGATGCTTTGCAAATATTAAAAGATATTTTAGCTGCACCAGAAAATTATTTGGCAGATGAGGTGCTTGGTAAAATTGCAGAGAAATTAATTTTTAAGGAAAAGCAAATTAATGAAGAAATTAAACTGCGTGAATTGCCGGAAGGAATTTCTTTAATTGAAGCACTCAAAGCCCTCCCTTTCGGGGAGGGTTTGGGAGGGGCGGTATTTGGTGCCAAACATATTGAAGAAGGCGCATTAGCACAAATGCAAATCGCAGCAAAATTACCGGTAGCAGTTGCTGGTGCCTTAATGCCCGATGCACACCAGGGTTATGGTTTACCAATCGGCGGAGTGCTGGCAACTAACAATGCCATCATCCCTTATGCTGTGGGTGTAGATATTGGTTGCAGAATGTGCTTAAGCATTTTTGCAATAGATCCGGAGGAATTAAAAAAAAGAGAAGCTAATTTTCAAAGAGAATTAGTGGCCAATACTTTGTTTGGTGCAGGAAGAGAGTTTGCTGAAAGAACAGAACATGAAGTGCTGGATAGAAAAGAATTCAGTGAAATAAATTTTTTACAACCACTACAATATAAAGCATTCAAGCAATTAGGCAGCAGCGGCAGCGGAAATCATTTTGTAGAATTTGGAAGAGTAGAAATTACTGATGTAAATAATCCGATGAATTTACCGGTAGGAAATTATGTGGGTTTACTAACGCATAGTGGTAGCCGTGGATTAGGTGCCAACATTGCCAATCATTACACACAAATTGCGATGCAAAAAACGGTGTTGCCAAAAGAAGCGAAACATTTAGCGTGGCTGAATTTAGATACTGAAGAAGGAATGGAATACTGGCTGGCCATGAATTTAGCAGGCGATTATGCAAGTGCGTGTCACCATACTATACATGCAAAAATTGCAAAAGCTATTGGAGAAAAACCATTGGCTATTGTAGAGAACCACCACAACTTTGCATGGAAAGAAATATACGATGGCAATGAAGTTATTGTACATCGTAAAGGTGCAACGCCAGCAGGTAAAGATGTGCTGGGCATTATTCCAGGTAGTATGACTGCACCGGGTTTTATTGTAAAAGGTAAAGGCGAACTTACTTCTTTAAATTCTGCCAGCCATGGTGCCGGCAGAAAGATGAGCCGTACCAAAGCATTGGCAAATATTACACATGAAGCATTAAAAAAAGAATTGAAAGAGCATGACGTAAAATTAATTGGTGGTGGCCTGGATGAAGCACCTTTTGCTTACAAGGATATTAATGAAGTAATGAAATGCCAGACAACATTGGTAGATGTACTGGGAAAATTTTATCCCGCCATTGTGCAGATGGATGGAAGTGATCCGAGAAAATTCAGGAAGAAGAAAGAGAATGTAGTTGGAGAATAATTTTTTTAATCTTGCAGTTACTCTGCAGGGTTTTAGTTTTTAATAAATTTCAGTTGTAGTTTTAATCTATGAAGCAAAATTTTAGTGAAAGAAAAAATGATTACATCTCCTATGTGTTGGGTGAATACAGTAACCAAGAAGAGAAAGGAATAGGGAAAGTATTTCCTTCATTAGGGTATGAATTTATTACTACAAACAAGTATGAAATAATTTTTAAGAAAAAGGATAATTTAAAAAAAGAGTTAGTAATTAAACCTACTTTGGGTAAATATGTAATTTGGATTATTCTTATAACTTTTATTTTAATTTCTACCATGAAATTAGCTGATGTTTGGTATATAAATATTTTAGTATTTTCTTCTGTTGTAACAATATTGACAATTCTGTCTTATATAAAAATTGGTAAGCCGATTATTAAAATCAATTCAAATTCTATATTCATAAAAGAATATGGAAATATAGAATGGATTAATATTATTATGACTTATTTTAAAGTTTATTATGATGATGGTGAATACAAGGTAGCAAGCTTAATAATTCATTATTTTGATGAGCCATCAGATTGTTTTAAATCTTCAGAGATTACATTCCAAGGCTTAAGTACCAGTCCGGAGGAAATAGCATTTTATATTTCCAGGTTTTCTAAATAGCATTAAATTAGTATGAATGGCTTAGTACTATCGCAATTAGTAATTATTAAATTTGCTCTTCCACTTTAATCAACTGCCCTTCAATTTCTTTTAGCTCTTCAATAATATGTTGCAGGCGTGCTTCTTCTTTTCTCATATTTCTTTTACCCAGGTAAAAATAAGCAAAGAGCATCCAGGCTGCATACACTGCTATAAAGATGGTCACATTAAGTATTGGCCGGCCGGTAAAAATTTCTATCAAATAAATGCCCATGGAAATATTAAGCAGAATATAATACAGCGGCATGTTCCATTTGTTTTGTTTTTTTCTAAGATCGTAGTAGGCTTCCCATTGCTGCAGGTGTGCGGCAGGTGGTACGGTTTCATCTATGTTGATTATTTTTTTATAAAGGTTGTACATCAATGCAGCCTGTGCCAGGCATACAACGCAGATTAATGCCATGCCGGCATACGTGTACCAATGGGTGAAATTGAAACCGCCAAAAATGGCCATCGCAGCAATTAATGCGGCCGTGAGCACAAGCATAACGGCACCTCCCAGTTGTTGCTTTTGTAGTTTCATTTTTAAAGTTTTTTTAGTTTTATTAATACCCGTTGTTGCCGCAGAATTTTCTGCCAGCGTTGGCTTTTGCCACATATTTTTTAATTCATCAAAGTCTTGCATAGCTGTTATATATTTCGGTGAGTTGTTTTTTAATGCGGTAAATTTTTACCCTTAAATTATTTTCTGTAATACCGGTGATGGCAGCAATTTCTTCATAAGGTTTATCATCCAGCACCATAGAAATAATAAGCCTGTCTGTTTGCTGTAGCCGGTTAATGCATTTGTATAATAACTGTACCTCCTGTTCTTTTATATTTACATCATCGGCTATCATGGCTAAGGCACTGTTATCAATATCAATGATGGTTTCTTTCTTTTTGCGCAGGTGGCCAAGGCAGGTGTTTACTGCAATCCTGTAAATCCAGGTACTCCATTGGGCATCTGCTCTGAATTTTTGCATATTATTCCACACCGAAATAAATGTTTCCTGTAGCAGATCCTGGGCCAGGGCTGCATCAGCAGTATAACCCAGGCAAAGTTTTTTTATGCCCGCCGCATACTGTTTATACAGTGCCGTAAATTGTTCATGCTGATTCATCTGGTAAACTAAGTGTGTTAAATGATAATTGTAATTGCTGCATTATTTTATAGCCGCAATTTATTTCAAAAAGCTGTCTATCTCATTA
>JAYVGA010000570.1:0-16107 GCA_043772635.1 Chitinophagaceae bacterium | reverse complement strand
TAGCCCAAATAATGGTTTGGCTAAAGCCAATAAAACTAATAATTATTAATCCACGCCCTGAAGGGCGTGGCAATAAATAGCAGTGCTTAACTAAATGACATTAAATGACTATTGACCATAAATACTTCTTCAATTAATTATTAGCATCCATCTCTCCTTTTACAAAATCCATGAGCACTTTAATTTTTGAGGGAGAAAAATCAAACTCAAGTCCGGCAGTTTTGTATAATTCCGGTAATGTTTTAGTGGCACCAAGTGCCAAACTGTTGCAGTAGTTGTCTAATGCTGATTGCTTATTTGTTTTATACTGCATCCACATACCAATAGCGCCCAGCTGTGCAATACCATATTCTATATAATAAAAAGGCACTTCGTATAAATGCAACTGGCGCTGCCAGGCATTGCTGCGGTAAGCTTCCAGCCCGGTATAGTCTATTACATCATCCTGAAATTCTGCAAGTGTAGCCACCCATGCTGCTGTGCGCTCTTCATGTGTGTGCGCAGGATGCTCATATATCCAGTGCTGAAATTTATCTATAATAGCAATCCAGGGGAAAATAGTAATTACTCTTTCCAGCTGGTGCTCTTTTGCTCTTTTTAAATCTGCTTCATTATCAAAAAAACTTTCCCAATGGTTCATGGTAAAAAGTTCCATAGCCATGCTGGCCACTTCTGCAATTTCCATGGGGTATTCTTTAAAGCCGTTTAGCTGCAGGGGATGGGCAAGAAAAGAATGAACGGCATGGCCACCTTCGTGCAGCATAGTAGTTACATCATTTATTTGCCCGGCAGCATTCATAAAAATAAATGGTGCTCCGCTTTCTGCCAGCGGGCAGTTGTAACCGCCGGGAGCCTTGCCCTTGCGGCTTTCCAGGTCAAGGTGATTTAGTTCCTGCATCTTTTGCAGGCACTGGCCAAAAAACGGGCTAAGCTTTTCAAAACAATCAATTGATTTTTTTAATAAATCATTGCCTGTGGTAAAAGGGCGTAAGGGTTTTGTTCCCTGTGGTTCTGCATCCATATCCCATGGGCGAAGTGTATCCAGACCAAGTTTTTCTTTTTTCTTTTTATATATTTCATTTACCAGCGGCAGCACATGTTGTTTTACGGCTGCATGAAACTGGTAACAGTCTTCTTTTGTATAATCAAAACGGCCCAGTTCTTTAAAGCGGTAATCCCGGTAATTTTCAAAGCCCGCATTTTGCGCTTCCTTATTGCGCAGCGCAATTAATTTATCATACAGTTCATCCAGCTTTGCGGTATCCTGCAGTCTTCTGTCCTGAATTTTACGGTACACTTCTTCCCTAAAATTTCTATCCGCATTTTCTAAAAACTTAGCCGCCTGCTGCAGCGTATATTCTTCACCGTTTACCGTTACCATCATTGCGCCTGTAATTTGCCCAAAATGCTGTTGCAGCACTGCAGTTTCCGCCTGCAGGGAAATATTTTCTTCTCTAAAAAGTTCTATACTTTTTTTAATACTGCGTAGATAAGTATGGTATTTTTCCGGCTCTAACTCCTGCAGAAAAGGAGAAGCTATTATTTTTTTATTAAGGGCATCGGAGAAGGGTTGAATTTTTGGCTGAATCTCCATGCAAAAGAAATTAAAAGCTTCTTCCAGTGTTTTATTTTCTGTATCGCAGGTCATCTTTATCTGGCGCCAGCAGGCATCTTCACTTACGGCTGCTTCCAGTTCGCTCTGGTCCTGCAGCCATTGCTCCAGCGTTGCTTTGCTGGTTATTTCTCTATTGAGCAGGCTGATAAAATAAGGCTCCAGCAATGGCCAGTCGGTAACCGTAAAATCTTGTGGAAGAAAAGTTCTTGTAGTTTTTTTTATATCTGCAGAATACATAGTTGAAAGGTGAAAGGTCAAAAGTGAAAAGTGAAGGTCAAAGGTGAAAAGTGAAGGTGAAAAGTGAAGGTGAAAGGTGAAAGGTGAAAGGTGAAAGGTGAAAAGAAAATGAAAAATCTCTCAAGATTTCACTTTTCACCTTTCACCTTTGACCTTATCGGTTTAAGCCATTTTACGTGGCGAATTTATTTTTTTTACCGGGGCATTTTTTGGAGTAGCTGTTTTAGGAGCCGCTGTAGTTTTTGCTGTTTTCTTTTCTGCTACAGGTGCTGCATCTTCTGCGCCGTTTTCATCTTCGCCGGGCTCTGATAATTTTATTTCTATACCAGCTTTAGTTAAAATATCAAACCACTTAATCATTTTTTTCATATCACTGCCATATACTCTTTCAAAATCCATGGTGGGATATACTTTTTCAAAATAAGCTTTAATGGCTTTGCCATCTGCCTTACCATCCGGCAGGGCTACTTTACTGGCCTGCATGGCTGTAAACACATCTACCAGGTTTACATTTTCTCCGCTGGTATATACTTCAATACTTTCCAGGTGAGAAAAATTGTGCACCCGGTTGCTTACAAATTTGGTGCTCTTATCTTCCAGGGAACGTACAATACCACCATCAGATTTAGAAGAAACCAGTTCGTATAATCCGCCCATTCCTGTTACAGATACCATTTTATTATAACTCATATAAACAAATTAAAAGTTTAAAAATTTCAGGGTTGCAATTTAGCAGATATATGGCAAATAACGCTTACAAGTTTTGGAAGGCATTAAAATTGTCGCACGGGTTTGCCCGCAGTTACTCGCAGGGTTGACAACTTTTGAAAAGTTGTCAACCCTTATTTGAACGCTTACAAGTTTTCAGGCAGCGCCCTGTAATAAAAATATTTTTTAAAACCGCCTGTTTAAGAATTCCTTTGCCGTCTAATGAGTCAAAAGAATTATTTTATGTTTAAATCCGCCTTACTCAGTATTCTAATGACAACCTTTTCTGTACTTGCCTTTGCACAAACGGCTTCTATTACCGGTACCGTTACCGATAGAAATGACAAAACACCCATTGCTGGTGCGACTCTTTCTCTTTTACTTCAAAAAGACAGCAGCCTGGTAAATAATGCAGTGAGTGATTCCGCAGGCAGATTCCTCTTTAGCGGGCTGGCAAACGACAGCTTTATATTAAAAATAAACAGCATCAATTTCCAGGAATATATTTCACTCATTAAAATAAGAGATAATAATTCACGTGACCTTGGCACTATTAATATTGATAAGCAGGGTAAGGATCTTGCAGGCGTAACCGTTATTGCGCAGGCAACTCCTGTAATTCAAAAAGGAGATACGTCGCAATTTAGCGCCAGCCAGTATAAAGTAAACCCTGATGCAACTACGGAAGATTTGATAAAAAAAATGCCGGGTATTACTGTAGCAAAAGATGGTACCGTTACAGCACAGGGCGAGCAGGTAAGAAAAGTAACCATTGATGGAAAAGATTTTTTTGGAGATGATGCATCGGCAGCATTAAAAAATCTTCCCTCAGAAGTGGTAGATAAAATACAGGTGTTTGACCGCCTGAGCGACCAGGCACAACTAACGGGTGTAGATGATGGCAATTCTCAGAAAGCCATTAATGTAGTAACCAAATCGGGTATTAAGAATGGCCAGTTTGGCCGGGCTTATGCAGGTTATGGTACCGATAGCCGGTATGCGGCAGGAGGTAATGTAAGTTTCTTTAAAGGAGACCGGCGGTTATCTTTAGTTGGCAATTTTAATAATATAAACCAGCAAAATTTTGGCTCGCAGGATTTGCTTGGCCTTACCAGCAGCGGCAATAACCGTGGTGGTGGTGGCGGTGGTGGAAGGGGTGGCCCCGGCGGCGGCCCTGGTGGTGGTGGATTTGGTGGTAACGATAATTTTTCTGTAGGCCAGGCAAGCGGCATAAGCAAAACCAACGCTTTTGGAATAAACTTCAGTAATCAATACGGGCCTAAACTTAGCCTTAGTGCAAGCTATTTTTACAACAGCAGCCAAAACAATAATCTTTCTGTTGTAAATACAGAAACATTTGCGGCAAGTAATAAAAACCAATTTACCAATCAAAACAGTAATACAATTACTGACAATTATAATCATCGTATTAATATTCGGCTTGAGTATAAAATAGATTCTAACAACAGTATATTTATCATTCCCAATATCAGTTTCCAGGGCAATACATCCAGCAGCCTTAGCAGCATACAAAATTATTATGGAACCAATGATTCTATAAATAATTCTGTATTTAAATCTATGGCAGACAGAAGCGGGTATAACATAAGGAACAACATTATGTACCGTCACTCTTTTGCTAAAAAAGGCCGCAGTATTTCTTTGGGATTAAATACCAATTTTAGCAGAAACAGCGGAGAAACCATTACAGATGCATCTTACCGTTTTTTTAAAAATGGCATTTCAGAAGATTCTTTAAGAAATCAATTTGCAGATAACCTTACCAATGGCGAGAGCTACACCGGCACCATTAATTATACAGAGCCTGTTGGCAAAAAAGGCCAACTGCAGTTTGAATACTCTCCCGGCATTCAAAAAAATAAAGCAGACCAGCAAACCTTTTTATACGATGGTGCAAAATATACGCAGTTTGATCCCAGGTTTTCCAACAGGTTTGACAATACCATTACCACAAACCGTGGAGGCATAACCTACAGGCTGGTAAAAAACCGGGACGATATGTTTGCAATAGGACTTAATGTGCAGGCTGCAAAATTAGAAAGCGAAAGAATTTTTCCTACAACCAGTTTTGTAAAACAATCTTTCTCCGATTTTTTACCCAATGCCATGTGGCGCAAAAAAATATCTGCGGTAAGTAATATCCGTTTGTTTTACCGTGCATCTGTAAATTTCCCTTCGGTAAATCAGTTGCAGGATGTAGTGGATATAAGCAATCCGCTGAGGGTAACCGTGGGCAACCCTGCTTTACAACAAAGCAATACCCATTTTTTAGGTGGCAGGTATTCTTATACAAATTCTAAAACAAGCAAAAGTTTTTTTGCAAACCTCTTTGCTCAAACTGCCAGCAATTATATTTCTAATGCCACATTTATTGCGGCTGCAGATTCCTTAATTCAAAATGGCGATACTTTAAAAAGAGGTTCGCAGCTTAGCAAACCTGTAAACCTGGATGGATACCGAAGTTTGCGCAGTTTCTTTACTTACAGCATGCCCATTAAAGCTATTAAAACAACATTAAATCTTAATGCCGGTTTCAGCTATTCTAAATTGCCGGGTATGGTTAATAAAGTATTAACCACTACAGATAATTTTGTGTACAATACCGGTATTGTACTGGCCAGTAATATCAGTACTTATGTAGATTTTAATGTAAACTACAGCCTGTCTTTAAACGATGCTAAAAACTCTCTGAATAAAAATCTGAATAACCGGTTTATCAATCATTCAACCGGCGTGGCTGTAAATTTATTGAGTAAAAAAGGCTGGTTTTTACAAAACGATGTAAGCAACCAAAGCTACAGTGGTTTAAGCGAAGGCTTAAACCAAAGCTTTTGGTTATGGAATGCCGCCATTGGCAGAAAATTTTTAAAGAATAATGCGGGCGAGTTAAAACTATCCGTGTTTGATCTATTAAAACAAAACCAGAGCATAACACGTACGGTTACAGAACTGGGTATACAGGATACGCAGAGTGCAGTATTGCAACAGTATTTTATGCTCACGTTTACTTACAATCTTAAAAATTTTGGCGTAGCCAAAAAAACCAATAATAATGCACCCGGAGAAGGAGTGAACAGAATGGGCGGACCAGGTTTTTAAAATTAAGCAGGCTGATTTTAAATCACAGCATCAAAATGCTTTAACTTTAAAACGAACATTTTAAAAACAATTTTTGAATAAGCCCGAACTTTTTGAAAGAATACAAAACGGAGACCCATCTGTATTTAAAGACATCGTAGATCATTGGCAAAACATGGTGTATAATACTGCCCTGAGTATTGTGCAAAACGAAACAGATGCAGAAGATATAACACAGGAGGTTTTTATTGATGTGTATGAAAACATGAATGCGTTTAGGGGAGATGCACAAATAAATACCTGGATATACAGGATAACCGTAAACAGGTGTTTGGATTTTGAGAAAAAGAAAACAAGACAAAAGAATGGCGGGCTGCTGGCAAGAATGTTTGCAGTAAGGGCAGAAGATGAACCGGTAAATTTTAATCATCCCGGTGTGCTGCTGGATAATAAAGAAAAAGCTGCGGTACTTTTTAAAGCATTAAAAAAATTGCCGCAAAAACAGCGGGTAGCTTTTACACTTCATAAAATTGAAGGGCTGCCTTACCGGGAAATTTCGGAAATTATGCAAACAAGTGTTTACGCAGTAGAATCGCTGATGGTGAGGGCTAAGGGAGGATTAAAAAAAATACTGGAACAATATTATCAATCACAGGCATAACCAAAAACCATGAATAAAAATAAGCTTGCCCAGCTCGTAGAAGAAACGCTTAACAGTATGGATGGTGCCCACAAGGCAGAGCCTGCACCGTATTTGCTTACCCGTATTAATGTACGCTTGCACAGTGAGCAGGTTTCGGTATGGGAGCGCATCAGCATTTTTCTGAGCCGCCCGGTTATTGCTTTTGCAACCGTTAGTTTTTTGGTTATTATTAATTTAATTATTTACAGCTACGGCAATGCTGCTAATACCAATGCTGTTCAAAATATGCAGGCTGCGGCAGATGTGTATTCTATGAACAGTTCATCCGCTTTATTTGATCTTGAAAATATACAACCATGATATACCCGCCAAAAAAAGGCAAACCATTACTTATCATCATTGGAGTATTACTGCTGGCAAATATTGCAGGGCTGGTATTCTTTTTTATGGATAAACAATCGCATAAAAGAGAAAATTTTTCTGATGAAAGAAAAAATGCCATGCAGGGTTATTTAAAAAACGATATTGGTTTTACCGAAAAACAACTGGCGGCTTACGATAGCCTGAGTAAGCAGCACCGTAAAAACATGCAGCCCTTGTTTGAGCAGTTAAAAAAAGAAAAAGAAACAAGGCTAAAATATGTTTCTTTATACCAGTATGCAGATACGGCTATAACTGCCGCAGTAAATAAAACGATTATACAGCAGCAGCTGGTAGAAAAAAAAATGCTGATGCATTTAAAAGACATTCGTAACATTTGTACGCAGGAACAGAAAATTAAATTTGATACCAGCATTTATAAAATGTTTGGAAGAAGAGGGCAGCGATAACAATTCATCCAAACTTTACATTACATCGCACCTAAAACATTTTCTATTCTTTCTTTCAACGCTTCATAATCTGTGTATCCCCTTGCTACCATGGTAAATTTTAAATCACCTGTTTGAATAAACACACAGGGGTAGCCTGTTACCTGCAATTGTTTCATCAGCGAAAACTCGTAGTAAGCCATTTCTTTATATTCTTCGCTAACTAGTTTTTCGTAAAACACTTCGGGGTGTATGCTGTATTTTTCCAGCAGATGTTCGTAGGATGCATCATCGGTAAGATCTCTTCCTTCGTAATGTAATGCATACTGCAGATCGGCAGCAAACTCTACTGCTCTCTCCGGATAAAATTCTTTAAAAATACACATGGCAATGGCAGGCTTTTCAGAATGTGGGTACCAGTCGCTCTCTTCCGGATGATGAATATGCCAGAGGTAGTCGCTGCCAAATTTTATCCCGGTAAGTTCTTCTACATGTGTATAGGCCTTGGCAATATAACCTGCGGTAGCACTTACAGGCGTGGGCTTTTCGGGCAGTACCATTCCGCCACTTAATACATCAATATCCAATTGCTCTTTATATTCTGCTGCAATTTTTTTTATTACCGGGCTAAATCCATAACACCAGCCACAGTAGGCGTCATAACAATATATTAATGCAGGTTTACTCATTTAGTTTTTTTATTAAATGAAAAAGCCCCGGCCTTTTGGAGCAGACCGGGACTGTAAAATTAAACAAGTAGTTGTTACTTACGGGAGTATTTTATTTCCATCATTTTAAATTCTTTGCCATCAGGGCCGGGGCCAAACATTTCCATCACCTGGTTTTTATCATCAATTATTTTAAATGTTTCTCTCATGGCCATTTCTTTTCCGTTTCCTGCAGTGGGGTCTACTCCCTTGCCTGTAAAATTAATTGTGTTAGAAGCTGCATCCCATGTGCCTTCCATCGTCATCATCCCGGTACCCATATTATCTATCCATGTGTTCATAAAAGTTTTTTTAGCATTATCATAAGCCAGCGTACTCATGCCTTCAAAAGGCATACCCATCATATTGCCTTTATGATTGCTCACCTGGTAACGACCACCCAAAACAGTTTTATTTGTAGCGGTGCTCTTGCTCATTTGCGGCGGTGCTCCGGGCATCTGCCACATGGTTACATCTCCGTTCCAGGTGCCATCCCAGCTGGCTACCATTTTATGTACATCGCCGGGTGTACTGTAAGCCATCCAGTTTTTTATCATAGTGGCAGAGTCTAATGGTGCTGCTGCCGGCATCTGTTCTGTACCTGCAGTGCTGCCTGCAGTTGTGGTGTCTGTAGTGCTTACGGCATCTTCCGTTTTTTTGGTTTCGCTGCTGGTGCAGCCAATAACAAAAACAGTAATAAGGCAGGTAGTAATAATATACTTTTTCATAATTAAAATTTTTATACAAAATACAAAATCAGTTGTAAAATTGCAAGCTGTTTATCTGTTTTTGAATCACCAACCCAGGCATTCTATGATGGCGGGATAAATTATTCTTATTATGAAAATAAAAATTTAAGTACGCCTGTTGTAAGTATTGCTAAATGGCCAGATAAAAATTATAAAGCGAAGTTTATTTTTGCAGGTAAAACCGCTTCTGATACCAGAAAATTGAAGCCCCGTTTTAAACGGGGCTTCAATTATTTTATACAGTTGTATCAAATAATTTATTCGTGTACAATTATTTTTTTTGTTATTATTTTATTACCTGATATTATTTTTATTAAAAAAATACCGGTACCATATTTCCTTAAATCAAAAGACTGTACTGTTTTGCCATAAACCATTTTTCTTTCTACCACATAACCTCTTGAATTCATAACCAGGATTTCTGATTTTGAAGAAGGTGCCTTATCTACCTTTACCTTTACTATACCATTGGTAGGGTTTGGATAAACAATATTTCTATTTTTTCTACCATGATCATCATCTTCATCATCATCGTCGTCGTCATCATCACCATCATGAGGTTTGCAAGCACCTAAACAGTCGCCGTGTGCAAGATGTGCCGGAACTGCATTTACAGAAACGCAAAGCGTATGCGAATTTTCGCCGGTAGTACCATTGCCATGTGTGCCATTTTCTTTATGGCATACGTACACTTTGTGATCTTTATGCTCACCACAACGGATGTCAATCACATTAGTTACTAATGCTTCATTTCCTTTTGTTGTAGCTGTGCAGGTTCCTCTTGTGGCTATTACATAATAAGTGCCGGCCATAGTGGGAGTAAATGTTGCACCTGTAGCTACCTGTACATTGGGGGTGCCCGATTTAAACCAGGCATAAGTAGTAGCTGCGTCGGCAGGTGTTGAAACAGCAGTGATGGATTGCGGGCCATACCCCAGGTAGATTGTATTGCTTTTGCAACCAAGTGCAGGAAGCGTGGCAGATACACTAAAAGGAGCGCAGGCTGCACGGAACCTTATTTTATGCTCATTTACAGCAGCACCTGTAGCGGCGGTAAAGCCCCAGGTTACAGTATTGGCTGCCGGGCCACCGTTACCAATTATTAGTGGAACATTACCGGTAAAACTGCGGGCAACCCCATCAAGTGTTACAGTTAAAGTAGTGGTAGCGGCATTCCATGAAGCAATGAAAGGATGCCATAGACCATCTTCTAAATTTGCAAGTGTATAAAGATTAGCATTAGAGTTTGCAGCCGTATTATGGGTAACATCACCATTTTTCATAAAAGCCAGGTGGTCTGCTGCAGGGTCAAAACGGTTAATGGGGTTAGGCCCAAACTGATCATTTTGCCAGGTATCCATCTCCACAGCAAAAGAATTAGCTATACTTCCAAAGCCCATTCCTTCGCCAAGATCTCCCAATGCAGATGTGCCCACAGACTGAAGAACAAAAGCAATTCCATCGGCACCGGTAGTTGTAGCATGGCTGGCAGGATAATCATCCGGGCCTGTTTGATTGCCAAAGTTCAACTCTGCAGTAATAGTAAAATTGCTGGTGAGATTGATGGTAGCATTGTTCCAGAAAGCGCCACGCTGCATTGTTGTGGCAGGGGTAAGCTGATAATCTGTAGAGCCTGGAATAGAGGGCGGTTGCGTACTGGCATTGCCCTGAAGCGTTTGTGCATTAATGGAGGAGGCCAGCAAAAGAGACATGAAAAAAACGTAGCTCTTTTTCATAAATAAAAAATTTAAGTTGTTAATAAAAATAGATACATGCGTTATTATCTCATTGGATATTGGTTCAAAAAATTAAATGACTGTTTTAAGTTATTTCAGATTTAACGGTAAGAGTTAAATTATTCTGAGTTTAAGCTGGAGGGAAAGTAAATATACTTAGGTAAATTTTATATTCAAAAAATAAAATACCCTATTTTTTCTTATATGCAGGTATGGTTACTGGGGAATAAGCAACCCATTAAATCTTTGCATTCTTGATGGCGGTGTGTGCCACCCCTCCCGAACAATTTTTTTAAATTGACGGGTTTACCTGGGTGACCTACCCTTTGCAATAGGGTGGCTCACCCGGTTAGTGCAGTTGTAATATGCGCATTAATTTTATTCAGCATTAAACACCAATTATTTTCTGCATTCATTATTACGGGTGAGCCACTCCTCACGAACATTTTTTTAAATTGATATGTCCACTGGGGTGACCCACCCTTTACAACACACCTATTAATGCGCCTGCAGCCAGTTATCTCCAAAACCAAGTTCTGCATCGGTGGGTACATCATTGGGTAATTTCATAGCGGTTTGCATACAATTTAATATTACAGGTTTTATGTTTTCCAGTTCAGTTTTTAATACATCAAACACCAGTTCATCGTGTACCTGCAGCAGCATTTTGCTTTTAAAATTTTCGGCCCGCAGTGCTGCATCAATTTTTATCATGGCCATTTTTATCATGTCGGCGGCAGTGCCCTGTATGGGAGAGTTAATGGCGTTTCTTTCTGCAAAACCACGCACCGTAAAGTTGGCGCTGTTTATATCCCGCAGCCAGCGCTTCCGCCCCATCAGGGTTTCTACATATCCATTTTCTTTACAAAAATTAATGGTGTCATCCATATATTTTTGAATATTGGGAAACTCCTTTTTATAGTTATCAATTATTTCTTTGGCTTCTGCCCTTGGTATGCCCAGGTTTTCTGCCAGGCCAAAAGCACCCTGTCCGTAAATAATTCCAAAGTTTACACTCTTGGCTTTGTAACGCATTTCTTTGGTTACTTCTGCTTCGGTTATTTTAAAAATTTTTGCAGCAGTGGCGGTATGAATATCCCTGCCGGTTTTAAAAGCTTCGCACATATTTACATCGCCGCTAATGGCTGCCACAATGCGTAATTCTATCTGCGAGTAATCTGCAGATACCAGCACATGGCTTTCATCTTTTGGCACAAATGCTTTTCTGATTTCTCTGCCTCTGTCTGTTCTTATTGGAATATTCTGCAGGTTGGGGTTGTTGCTGCTAAGCCTTCCCGTTACTGCCACTGCCTGCGCATAACTGGTATGTACCCTCCCGGTTTTGGGATTTATCAGTTGTGGTAAGGCATCTACATAAGTAGATTTTAATTTAGTGAGTTCACGAAATATCAGGATATCATCACATATTTTATGCTGGTTAGCCAGTTTAGCCAGCACATCTTCGCCGGTGGCATACTGCCCGGTTTTTGTTTTTTTTGCTTTGGAATCTAATTGTAATTTATCAAACAGTACTTCGCCCAGTTGTTTGGGAGAAGCTAAATTGAAACGAACGCCTGCCTGTGTATACACACTTTCTTCTGCGGTCTTTGCATCCGTTTCCAGTTCTTTAGAATACGTTTTTAAAAAATCAACATCTACTTTTATACCTTCAAACTCCATGGCCGTTAATACTTTTACCAATGGATTTTCTACCTCATAAAAAACTTTTTCTACTTCTTTTATTTTTAGCTGCGGAAGAAAAATATTTTTTAACTGTAAAGTAATATCTGCATCTTCTACTGCATATTCTTTTGCTTTTTCTATTTCTACATCTCTCATATTACCCTGGCCCTTTCCCTTTTTGCCAATAAGTTCTGCTATATGCACCGGCTCATAACCCAGGTATTTGGCACTCAGCAAATCCATACCTCTTTTACCATCGGGTTCTATTACATAATGTGCCAGCATGGTATCAAATAATTTTCCTCTTAGCTCTACCCCATACCATTTTAAAACAAGCAAATCATATTTTAAATTCTGTCCTATCCATGTTTTATTTTCATCAGCAAATAAAGAAGATAATTGTTGCAGAATTGTATTGGTAACCTTTCTGTCTGCAGGGCAGGGAATATAAAATCCTTCTCCAGCTTTTACAGAAAAGCTCATACCCACCAGCTCTGCAAGGTTGGCGTCTATATTGGTTGTTTCTGTATCAAAACAAATTTCCTGGCGGGCATTTAAAAGCTGCAGCAGGTCTGCAATTTCTTTATCTGTGTGCAGGAGTTTGTAATCATGCGGGGTGTTGGTAATATTTTTATCTGCATTTAAAGGTTGGTCTTCCTGGCCTGTTATTAAATCATTACCGGATAAATCAGCCCCGGCACTATCATTATTTACTGTAGCTGCTGCATTGCCAAAAAGATCCATTTGTGCCGATGCAGGTTTTGCAGCTGCCGGCACATTGCCGGATCCATTATTATTATCTGAGCCATTGGTACCAACGTCTCCAAAAATTCTTTTAGCCATTGTTTTAAACTCCAGCATATCAAAAGCTTCGGTTAAAACAGGTTTGTTTATTTCTTTTATTCTAAAATCTTCTTCATGAAATTCTACCGGAACATCCAGGATAATGGTAGCCAGTTTTTTACTCATAATGGCATCTTCTTTACCATTGCGTATTTTTTCTCCTACAGATCCTTTTATATTTTCTGCATTGGCTAAAATATTTTCTATGGTATGATATTCTTTAAGCAATTTGGCAGCAGTTTTTTCTCCCACGCCTTTTATGCCGGGTATATTATCTACTGCATCGCCCATAAGGCCCAGTATATCTATTACCTGGCTCACATTAGCAATATCCCATTTTTTACAAACTTCATCGGGGCCCATTATTTCTACAGTACCTCCCTGGTAGCCGGGTTTATAAATTTTAATATTTGCAGATACCAGCTGCCCGTAATCTTTATCGGGTGTTACCATAAAAACTTCGTATCCTTCTTTTTCTGCTTTTTTTGCAAGGGCACCAATAATATCATCCGCTTCATATCCGTCTTTTTCTATGCAGGGAATATTAAATCCTTTTATTATTTTTTTAATATCGGGTATGGCAGATAAAATATCTTCCGGCGTTTCCTGCCTGTTGGCTTTATAATCTGCAAAATCGGTATGGCGTTCTGTGGGCGCATGCGTATCAAAACATACGGCCATATGAGTAGGCTTCTGGTTGGTTATTAATTCTACCAAAGTATTTGTAAAGCCAAACTGGGCATTGGTATTACGGCCCTTACTGGTAATTCTTGGGCTGCGCACCAGCGCATAATAGGCCCTGAAAACAAGCGCCATAGCATCTAACAGAAACAATTTTTTTTGCATAGCACAAATGTAGATTTTTGGATTTAGATTTTGGTTTGTTTTATGATGTACCCATAATTTCTTTAAGGCAATTTAAACAACACATAATATATATGTTGATGAACAATTTTTAATTTTTTAAAAATAGGGTTGTAACACCTTCTTTATCAAATTAATTTATTCTACTTTTGTTTTTAATCTTTTCCTATAAATAAAGTTTAATACTTTTTAAAACTACCCTCTCGATCCTCACTTGATTTTTGCTTAATAAAATTTTATCCCCTGTTTTATGCAAAAAAAAATAGTGCTTTTTATAATACTTAGCTTTTTAACAGAGTTAATTTATGCTCAAACACAAACCCCCGTTTATCTATCGCAAACAATAAGTAATGCCAACTCAAAGGGGTTTTACAGGTATCTGCCTGCAGATTATGCCAGCAGTACAAAAAATTATCCTTTAATAATATGGGTGCATGGTGCAGGCCAGGTAGGGCAGGGCAATACCACCGATTTGCCAAAAGTGCTGGAATGGGGTGTACCCAAAATTATAAGCCAGGGAGGTTTTCCTGCAAGCTTTACAGTGGGCGACAGCAGTTTTTCTTTTGTTGTAATTTCTCCGCAATTTATAGCATGGCCCACGGGTGCCAATGTAGATGCAATGATTACTTATATCATGAGCAATTACAGGATAGATCCGGACAGGGTGTACCTTATGGGTATAAGTGCAGGTGGTGGTGCAGCCTGGGAATTTGCCGGTACAAGTATTGCAAACAGCAATAAACTGGCGGCTATGATTCCATTTTGTGGTGCCTTTGCCCCTACACAAACATTTGCCAACAGGATTGGTGCTTCCAATTTACCGGTATGGGCATTTCATAATACCAACGATGGCACCATTCCTGTTTCTTACTCCCGCAACTGGAAAAGTTTTATTAATAGTTATATACCCACTCCTAACCCTTTGGTACTGCTTACAGAATTTCCGGTTGTAAGCAGCGACCCTGTGATAGCCCATGAATGCTGGAGCCTGGCTACCTTACCTACATATAAACCTGCCGGGATAAATATTTATGAATGGCTGCTGAGCTATAGAAAAAGAACAGGTACCGTAAATCTTGTACCGCTGGCAAGTGCAGGTCAGGATCAGGGTATTGTATTACCTGCAAATGCTTTTCTTGATGGTTCGGCCTCTTCAGATCAGGATGGATTGATTGTATCGTACAGATGGAGAAAAATTACAGGTCCTGCTTCTTACAGTTTTTCAGACTCCAATATTGTAAGCCCGGTTGTATCAAATTTGGTGCAGGGTGTTTATCAGTTTGAACTTGCTGTTACTGATAACTCAGGAGCAGTAAGCAAAGATTCTTTATTGGTAAATGTTTATGCTTCCTTACCTGCCGGTGCACAACAAAGAGTGTTAGTTGATGTGGGTGGCACAGCAAATTATGGCGGCACCATTACCCCTTCGCCAAGTTTAAACGGAAATGTATGGAACAATATGACAGATGCCAGGGCGGGCATAAGGATTGCAAATGCACTTACCATAAATAACCAGGTTTCTGGTATTAGTGTAGAAGTTATTAACCGTGTTGATGGTACTTACAGCCCTTCATCGCTGGGAATTGGCAATGGAAACACAGCAGGTATTGTAAGTGATTATCCTGCCAGTGCAACTACAGATCATGCACTCATACACAGCAGTGCTACAAATGGCAAGTGGAGAATAAAAGGATTACAGGCTGATAAAATTTATACCGTAAAATTTTGGGGAACCCGTACTAATACCACAGCAGCAAGAAGCGCAGAAATAAAAAGAACCGATGATAATGTTTGGAAAACATATAATGCCACAGCCAATACCAATTATAACAATGCCGCAGTATTTAATATTACCGGCAAAACAGAAATGGATTTTGATATAAGAACAAAAGCAGGCAGCGATTTTTCTGCCATTAATGTACTGGATATTTATTATGGCACTGATACAACCATTACTCCGCCGCCACCCGTAAATCTTTCGCCTACTGCAAGGGCAGGTGCAGATACTGCTTTACAATTACCAATGGATTCTGTTACACTAAAGGGTTGTTCTTCTTCAGACCCGGAAAATGCCGTACTGAAATATAAATGGAGAAAAATTGCCGGCCCTGCTACTTATCAATTACCGGTAGATACCCTTTGCACTGTAAAAGCAAAAGGATTGGTTGCAGGTGTATATTCATTTGAACTAACCGTTACAGATACTGCAGGGCTAACCGGCAGGGATTCTGTATTAATAACTGTAAACAATATTGTTACTACAAGCTGGCCGCCACAGGTTACGCCACTTTGTAATAACCCTTACAAAGTAGTAGTAGTAGGCTCTTCCACTGCTTATGGTACGGGCTCCAATCCGTTTGACAGCTCCTGGGTAAATAAATTCAGAGCATATCTGTTAGTACAAAATCTGCAGG
>JAYVGA010000569.1:0-12363 GCA_043772635.1 Chitinophagaceae bacterium | reverse complement strand
TGCAGGCGTTGTTACCATCAGTCATGTGAGCGATGTAACTACAGCCGGTTCATGTGCCAATCGTTTTACAGTAACCAGAACATACCGTGCAACAGATGTATGTGGCAACTTCAGCAACTTTGTTCAAACCATAACCGTAAATGATATTACCGCACCGGTTATCAGCAGCATCCCTGCCAACACAACAGTGAGCTGTGTAAGCGAAGTGCCTGCAGCAAATGACGGAGCCGTAACAGCCACTGATAATTGTGGCGGAACAGTAACTATCACACACAGTGCTGATGTAATTACTCCTGGCAGTTGTGCCAACCGTTACAGTATTGCAAGAACATATACTGCCACAGATATATGCGGAAACTTCTCAACACAAACACAAACAATAACCGTAGATGATCAGACCGCACCAATATTTACTGCACCAAATAACATCACTATTTATACAAGTGCGACTTGTACTTATGATGCAAGCGTAGCAGCCACCGGCGATGTAACCAACGAAGCAGATAATTGCTCTACAGGATTGAATGCAACTTTTGTTGATGTGAATGTTTCCGGCCCATGCCAGGGTTCAAGAATTATTACAAGAACCTGGAGCCTTGCAGATAACTGCGGTAATGCAGCAGCAAATCAGATACAAACAATTACGGTAAGTGATAACACCGCTCCAACATTTACACGCCCTGCAGATAAAACAATTTATACATCTGCAACATGCACTTACGATGCAAGCGTAACCGCCACCGGCGATGTAACCAACGAAGCAGACAATTGCTCAACAGGATTAAATGCAACATTTACTGATGTAACTGCAAATGGCCCATGCCAGGGAAGTAAAATTATTACCCGTACCTGGAGCCTTGTAGACAATTGTGGTAATGCAGCAGCAAATCAAGTGCAAACCATAACTGTAAGCGATAATACCGCACCAACTTTTACACGCCCTGCAGATAAAACAATTTATACATCTGCAACATGCACATACGATGCAACAATAGCTGCCACCGGCGATGTAACCAACGAAGCAGATAATTGCTCAATAGGATTGAATGCAACTTTTGTAGATGTGAATGTTGCAGGCCCATGCCAGGGTTCAAGAATTATTACAAGAACCTGGAGCCTTGTAGATAATTGCGGTAATGCAGCAGCAAATCAAATACAAATAATTACTGTAAGCGATAATACCGCACCAACATTTACTGCACCAAATAATATCACTATTTATACATCTGCCACCTGCACTTACGATGCAACAGTAGCTGCCACCGGCGATGTAACGAACGAAGCAGATAATTGCTCCACAGGATTAAATGCAACATTCACTGATGTAACTGCAAACGGCCCATGCCAGGGAAGTAAAATTATTACCCGTACCTGGAGCCTTGTAGACAATTGTGGTAATGCAGCAGCAAATCAAGTACAAATCATAACTGTAAGCGATAACACCGCTCCAACATTTACACGCCCTGCAAACATTATCATTTATACAAGCGCAACTTGCACATACGATGCGTCCACAACCGCCACTGGCGATGTAATCAACGAAGCAGATAATTGCTCTACAGGATTAAATGCAACTTTCGTAGATGTGAATGTTGCGGGCTCATGTGAGGGTTCAAGAATTATTACAAGAACCTGGAGCCTTGCAGACAACTGCGGCAATGCAGCAGCAAATCAAACTCAAACCATTACAGTAAGCGATAACACTGCACCAACATTTACTGCACCAGCAAGCATAGAAATCTTCACCAGCGCAACATGCACATACGATGCATCTACCACAGCCACCGGCGATGTAACGAACGAAGCAGATAATTGCTCAACAGGATTAAATGCAACATTTGTTGATGTAACTGCAAATGGCCCATGCCAGGGAAGTAAAATAATAACAAGAACCTGGAGCCTTGTAGATAACTGCGGCAATGCAGCAGCAAATCAAACACAAACCATTACAGTAAGCGATAACACCGCTCCAACATTTACACGCCCTGCAGATAAAACAATTTATACATCTGCAACATGCACATACGATGCAACAATAGCTGCCACCGGCGATGTAACCAGCGAAGCAGATAATTGCTCCACAGGATTGAACGCAACTTTTGTTGATGTGAATGTTGCAGGTGCATGCCAGGGTTCAAGAATAATCACCCGTACCTGGAGCCTTGCAGACAATTGCGGCAATGCAGCAGCAAATCAGATACAAACAATTACTGTAAGCGATAACACTGCACCAACATTTACACGCCCTGCAGATAAAACAATTTATACAAGTGCAACATGCACTTACGATGCAAGCGTAACCGCCACCGGCGATGTAACCAACGAAGCAGACAATTGCTCAACAGGATTGAATGCAACATTTACTGATGTAACAATAAATGGCCCATGCCAGGGAAGTAAAATTATCACCCGTACCTGGAGCCTTGTAGACAATTGTGGTAATGCAGCAGCAAATCAAACACAAACCATTACAGTAAGCGATAACACTGCACCAACATTTACACGCCCTGCAGATAAGACAATTTATACATCTGCAACATGCACTTACGATGCAACAGTAGCTGCCACCGGCGATGTAACTAATGAAGCAGATAATTGCTCTACAGGATTGAACGCAACTTTCGTAGATGTGAATGTTGCAGGTGCATGCCAGGGTTCAAGAATCATCACCCGTACCTGGAGCCTTGCAGACAACTGCGGCAATGCAGCAGCAAATCAAATACAAACCATTACGGTAAGCGATAACACTGCACCAACATTTACACGTCCTTCAGATAAAACAATTTATACAAGCGCAACCTGTACTTATGATGCATCCACCACAGCCACCGGCGATGTAACCAACGAAGCAGACAATTGCTCTACCGGATTGAATGCAACTTTTGTAGATGCGAATGTTGCAGGCCCATGCCAGGGTTCAAGAATTATTACAAGAACCTGGAGCCTTGCAGACAATTGCGGTAATGCAGCAGCAACACAGGTGCAAACAATAACTGTAAGCGATAACACTGCACCAACATTTACACGCCCTGCAGATAAAATAATTTACACAAGCGCAACATGCACTTATGATGCAAGTGTAACAACCACCGGCGATGTAATCAACGAAGCAGATAATTGCTCAACAGGATTGAACGCAACTTTTGTAGATGTGAATGTTGCAGGCCCATGCCAGGGTTCAAGAATTATTACAAGAACCTGGAGCCTTGGAGACAACTGCGGCAATGCAGCGGCAAATCAAATACAAACCATTACGGTAAGCGATAACACTGCTCCAACATTTACACGTCCTGCAGATAAAACAATTTATACATCTGCCACCTGCACATATGATGCAAGTGTAGCCACCACAGGTGATGTAACCAACGAAGCAGATAATTGCTCTACAGGATTGAACGCAACTTTCGTAGATGTGAATGTTGCAGGTGCATGCCAGGGTTCAAGAATTATTACAAGAACCTGGAGCCTTGCAGACAACTGCGGCAATGCAGCAGCAACACAAGTGCAAACAATAACCGTAAGTGATAATATAGCACCGGTAATCACCTGCCCTTCCGGATCACCATTTAACAGGACCACTAATACAGGATTGTGTACTTATAAAGTTGTAGGAACGGAATTTAATTCATCTGCAACGGATAATTGTTCAACACCAACTCTTGCCTGGAGTGTAATAGGTGCTACCACTGTAAGCGGTGTTGGTACGATGGCCGGTGTGAATTTAAATTTTGGTATAAATACAATTACATGGACTGCAACTGATGCATGTAACAATTCATCTGCCTGCTCTATTTCCGTAAATGTAAATAATGTAAACACCACAACAACCGTTACCGTTTCGCCCACTTCTCAGCAATACAGTGATAAAGTAACATTCACTGCAACTGTTACCAACTGTAATGGAAATGCAACCGGAGGAACCGTAACATTCAGTGTAGGTACACAGGTAATGGGTACCGCACCGGTTCTTGCAAACGGAACAGCCACCCTCATTGCTGCATTGCTTGAGCCTTCTTATACTTCTGGTACCACAACGCCTCCAAATGGAACAATGGCACCGGGAAGTAAAGTGGTTACGGCATCTTTTGCTGCTTATAATAATTCTCTTTCCAGCACAGGTACATGTGCGCTTACGATTACTAAAGAAGATGCAGTTCCTTATTATACAGGATCTACATTTGTATCTACTGCAAGCACCACTTCCAGTACTGCCACCGTATCTTTAAGTGCAACAGTTAAGGATATTACAGCAGTACTTCCTGCATCAGATGCTAATGCCGGCGACATACGCAATGCAAGAGTTCGTTTTGTAAACAGGGATCTGTTGCCTTCAGCAACCGGTTATTATTTATCAGACTGGCTGGTGCCGGGATTAGTTAATATCAGCGATACAAAAACCGGTGTAGTAAACGCAAGCTGGACTGCCACTATTAGCGGAGATGCACAGCAGTTTACTATTGGTGTTATTGTAGATAACGGATATTATATCAGGAATGCTTCTGATGATAATGCGGTAATAACCATTTCTAAACCACTAGCTGATTTTGTAACGGGTGGCGGATATATCATCATGAGCAATGCAACGGGTTTGAGTAATCCGGGAAATGGCAAGAGAAACAATTTCGGATTTAATATTAAGCGTACTAAAACTGGCGTGCTGCAGGGAAATATCAATACCATTATACGTACAGCCGATAATAAAGTGATCCAGGTAAAAGGTAATTCTATGACATCCTTATCTGTGAGCCCGGCTACCAGTACAAGCCCTGCCAAAGCAGTGTTTGTGGGTAAGGCAAATATCCAGGATATAACTGATCCGTTAAATGTAATTTCCATAGCAGGAAATCAAACTTTACAGGTGTCTATGACGGATAGAGGTGAACCTGGTTTTGGGGATGATATATCTATTTTGGTTTACAGGGATAATAATGTTTATTTCAGCAGCAGCTGGGATGGAACCGCCACACAATTACAGGTACTGGATGGCGGCAATATAAAGATTCACAGCACAGGATCCTTTGCTACCGGAACTACCAATAGTGCAGTAACAATAAGTTCTTCGCTCAATCCTTCTACAGTGGGGCAGGCAGTTACATTTACAGCTACAGTTACCGGAGGCGGTGCAATAAAACCTACGGGTACAATTAGTTTTGTAGATGTAAATACCAATAGTGTTTTAGGCACTGTGGCAGTAAATACTACAACTGGTGCAGCGTCTATAATAGTTGGATCATTATCTGCAGGCACACACCAGGTAGCTGCCTATTACAGTGGCGATAGCCGGTATGCGGTAAGTGGCGCCAGTGTAACCCAGCTGGTAAGTTCTGCCCTTCTTAGAGGTACAGAATTAATTACAGATGTAAAAGTTAAAGGCTTACTGCAAAAAATAGCGGAGATTCCGTTACAGGTAGCTATAGGTCCTAACCCAACAGAGCATTATTTTACCTTGCAGGTATTGAAGGGTGGTAATGAGCCGGTAGAAATTAGTGTAACAGATTTTATGGGAAGGCCGGTAGAAATACTGAAATTACCTAAAGATCAAACCCTGAATTTTGGTGATCATTATTTTGCCGGATCTTATTTTATACAGATACGCCAGGGTAAACAAAGGATTGTGAAAAAAATAATTAAGTTGTAAAATTTGTTAGTTATAAAAAGGGCCGCTTCATTTAAAAATGAGGCGGCCTTTTTTTAACAGCTATCATACCAAAAAAAATTTCAATGCTGCGGCATAGTCGTCTATACATTTTTTCTGCAAATTTCCGGAATGATAAATATTGTTGAAAAAAATAGCCATTATAAAAAACCAATTATTTCTGATTAATAAAAACCTGTTGTGGAAAAATAAAAAAGCCATTACTAATGCAATGGCTTTAATAAAAAAAAGATAACCTGTTTTTCTCTGTGCACTCTGCTCCTCTGCGTGGGATTGAGGCACGCTGAGCGGCAGAGAGCGCAGAGCAAAGAGAACAAAAAAAATAAAAAAATTATTCAGCAAAATTATACATGGCCATTGCCCTTACGTTTGCCATTTCCCACTTTCTTTTTAACAGGTACCAATGCCATACCACACTTTGGGCATTTACCTGGTTTGGTAGTTACCACTTCAGGGTGCATAGTACAGGTAAATTTGTTTGCCGGCATATTTTTATGATGCTGCCGGTGTGCAGTATCCTTTTTTTCCTGGGCAAAAATTGCAGTGTTTGCTGTAAATAAAATTGCAGCAGCAATCATTATTTTTTTCATTGTTTATTTTTTTAGAGATTAATAAAATATTTAAATCACGTTAATAAGTTATTGTTATGCCAGTTCCTAAACCCATATCACTATCATAATGCAAAGACAGTGAAAAATATTTTGTAATGGTATATCTTAACCCTGACATGTATTCTTTATCGGTATTTATCATCATACTAAAACGTACTCTTTTATTCAAGGGTATATCTTCCCTGCATAACTGAAAACGAAATTTGCCATCAGCATCCATTCTTGCATCGGCCATAAATAACATAGGCAAAGTGTATGCCACGCCTGCCACAATTGTTTTGCGGTTATTTTTATTACTGGGCTGGCCAAACCAATTTTTATTTTCGTTACCAAAAATATTTTTGGCCCTCCATCTTTTTTATAATGATAATCAAAACCAATATATGGATACAGCCATTGCATTGTTCCTATATCTCTGCCCATCATCGTTTCGCTTTCATACCCATGCATATCATGATAACCCAAATGCCACACTGCAATTTTAAATTAAACTTTTCTGGCAGTTACTTACACATTGTTATAGGTCTTTAATATCGCTTTCAAATCCTCCAGTGTATTTATATCTCCCGGTTTCTTATCCTGCCGCCACCTGCTCATGCGTGGAAAACGCAGGGCCACGCCACTTTTGTGCCTGTTGCTGGCAGCTATGCCTTCAAAAGCTATTTCAAAAACAAGTTCTGGTTTTACAGTTCTTACCGGGCCAAATTTTTCTAAGCCGTTTCTTTTTATAAAATAATCTACCTGTGCAAATTCTTTATCCGTAAGGCCACTGTAGGCTTTTGTAAAAGGTACCAATTTGTCTCCGTCTTTTACGGCAAAGGTATAATCGGTATATAGGTTACTTCTTCTGCCATGTCCTTTTTGTGCGTATATCAACACAGCATCTATGGTAAGCGGATCTATTTTCCACTTCCACCAATCGCCTCTTTTTCTGCCCACCAGGTATGGAGAATCTTTTTTCTTCAGCATCAATCCTTCGCTGCCCATATCTCTTGAGCCGGTTCTGAGTTTGGTAAGTTGTTCCCAACCATCAGCCTCTATAACCGGAGATATATGAATAAAATAAGTGTGCAAATCCTTTATAATTTCCTGTAAATAACTGCGCCGCTGCTGCAGCGGCAATTGCCGGATATCGTTGCCTTCGTATTCTAATAAATCGTAGGCAATAAAACCCACCGGGGCTTCGGTTAATTGTTTTTTGGTAATATTTTTTCTGCCTATTCTTGTTTGCAGTAATGAAAAAGAAAGTGGTTCAAAAATTTCTTTTGATGGAGAGGGATGCAGGCTGATAATTTCTCCGTCTATGGCCACCCCTTCGGGCAAGAGTGTTTCCAGTATTTTAAATTCTGGAAATTTTTGGGTGAGCAATTCTTCGCCGCGGCTCCATACAAATAATTCATTTTTTCTTTTGATGATTTGCCCACGTATGCCATCCCATTTCCACTCTGCCTGCCATTCTTTAATGTTTCCCAAAAGACTCACCTCATTTTCTACCGCATATGCCAGGTAAAAAGGATAAGGTTTGCTAATGTCCTGGTCACTGTTTTGTGTACTCATCAATGCATCAAAAGAAATGCTGAACGGATCCCAGTTTCCGGTAATGCGGTGTGCTACAATGCCGGGTGCAAGGCCGGTAGTTTTGGCCAGTGCATTCACCATCATTTTTTGCGACACACCAATTCTAAAACCACCGGTAATAAGTTTATTAAAAACAAAAATTTCCTGCTCTGTCATTTCATCCCATGCCTGCAATACAAATTGTTTTTTTACTTCATCGGGTTCTTTAATAAGTGCACCCAGTTTTTTTACATAATCCGAAAGGGAGTGTTCTATATTTTTATTGCTGTTATTTTTTGGCACAAGTAAAGCAATGGCTTCTGCCAGGTCGCCCACGGTGTGGTACGATTCTTCAAAAAGCCAGGCAGGAATATTGGCCAGTTCTATGCAGCATTGCCGCAGCAAAGCTGTGCTCACGGCTCTTTTTGGCCGCCTGCCACTAAATATAGCTATCACCCATATTTTATCTTCACCGGCAGCAGATAAAAAATAATCGTTTAATGCCTGAAGTTTTGCATTGGTTTTACTGCCGGAAGAAAGCAATTCAATAAGTGCTGCAAATTTTTTCATAGCGGGGTATTATTTTCTTCAGTAGTATTTTCTTCAGCTGATTTTTCTTCTTCTTCTTCATTGCCATAGGCTGTTTTTACTTCTTCAGAAGCTATACCATTTTCATTAAGATAACGGCTAAATGCAGATTGAAAACCATGCGTAGTAAAAACTTTTTGTGCGCCTGTAGCTTTTACAGCTTCCAGTAATCCGGCCCAGTCTGCATGATCGCTTAAGGCAAAAGCAGCATCCGGATTGCGGCGGCGCACATTTCCCCGCACCTGCATCCAGCCGCTGCATACGCCGGTAGCGTATGGCGTAAAACGTTTCATCCAGCTGCTGCCATCTGCACCGGGTGGCGCTATTACAATGGCACCACGCAATTCTTCTTTGGATGTTTCTGTTGTAATTCTTTTTATGGCAGGCAAATTCCAGCCGCTGTTTATCAGTGCCTCGTGCACATTGCATACTGCACCATGTCCATAAATGGGCAAGCCGGTTTCTATTAAGGGCTTTAAAACACGCTGTGCTTTACCCAGGCTGTAGGCAATTAAAACGCTGGTAATTTGAGCTGCATTATTTTTAACTACCCATGTTTTTATATCTTCAAAAATCTGGGCCTGGGGTTTCCATTTATAAATGGGAAGACCAAAAGTAGATTCTGTAATAAACACATCACATTTCACAGGTTCAAACGGAACCGACAATCCATCATCTTCCAGTTTATAATCGCCGGTAAAAACCCATACTTCATCTTTGTAAGCCAGCCTCACCTGCGCACTGCCAATGATATGCCCGGCAGGATGAAAGGAAAGCGTTACTCCGTTAATAAAAATATTTTCTCTCCAACCTGCAGTTTCATAAGGGTTATCGCCAAGTCTTAGTTGCAGCAAAGGTTTTGTTTGCTCCTGGCATAAATAAGTTTTGCTGCCCCAGCGGGCATGATCACTGTGGGCATGCGTTATTACGGCTTTGTCTACGGGTTTCCAGGGATCTATATAAAAATTGCCCTGCGGGCAATACAAACCTTTATCTGTAAATTGAATTAAACTCATACGTTGGGTATAAATATCAAACAGCATACCGCTATTATTGAATGTATAACAGGAGAAAATATAATTGTTTAAAAAAAGAATATTTTTTTAAACAACAGATAACATGCTTTCAGTTATGTGAAAGCTTTAGCTTATTTTGCAATACCAAAATTTAGTTTTATGAAGAAAATTTATATACTCATTTTACTTTTATTTCTTGTGTTGGTTTCTGGTCTTTCTTCTTTTGCACAAGATCATTTTTTTAAAGATATAAGCGAAAATTTTATTGAGGTGGGAAATACAAAAAGGGTAATCATTCCTCAAAAATTCCGTGCACTAAGTATGGAAACACCGGCCATAAAATCTTTTTTATGGGCTTTGCCCAACGAAGAGCAGGTGGGTTATAACCGCAGCCAGGCGCCGGTTTTAGAGCTGCCCATGCCAGATGGCAGCATGGCAAAATTCCGGGTATGGGAAAGCAGTATTATGGAAGCCGGCCTGCAGGCAAAGTATCCTGAAATGAAAACTTTTGCCGGCCAGGGAATAGATGATCCCTATGCCACCATAAGATTTGATTATAATCCTTATTTTGGTTTTCATGCTCAGGTTTTATCGCCTGTGAGCGGTACCTATTATATTGATCCTTATGCCAGGGGAAATATTGATCAATACATCAGTTATTTTAAAAAAGATTATAACCGCAAAGCTGGTAATAACTGCGAAACTACAGGAGATATAATCAAAATTCCTGATCCCGGCACGGGAAATATAGTACCCGTGGGTAATTGCAGGGGAACACAATTATATACTTACCGTCTAGCTTTGGCCTGTACAGGAGAGTATGCAGTGGCGGTTTGTTCTCCTAATCCACCCACAGTTGCGGCTACTGCAGCAGCTATGCTTACAACATTAAACAGGGTAGATGGAGTTTACGAACTGGAAACATCCATCAGGATGGTGCTTATTGCAAACAATAACGATCTTATTTATCTTGATGGTACAACCGACCCCTACACCAATAGTAATGGTAGTACTATGCTGGGCCAGAACCAGGTAAATATTGACGCAGTAATTGGTACAGCCAATTATGATATTGGGCATGTAGTAAGTACAGGTGGTGGCGGGGTTGCTAATTTAAGATCGCCCTGCAGCCCTACTTTAAAAGCCAGGGGTGTAACGGGTTTGCCTAATCCTGTTGGAGATGCTTTTGACATTGATTTTGTTGCACATGAAATGGGACATCAGTGGGGAGGCAATCACCCCTTTAATGGTATTACAGGAAATTGCAGCGGCGGAAACCGTAATGGAGGCACTGCTTATGAAGTGGGCAGTGGTACTACCATTCAGGCTTATGCAGGTATTTGCGGTGTAGATGATATTCAGCCCAATAGTGATCCCTATTTTCATACGGTTAGTTTTGATGAGATAAGTGTTTTTGTAGAAAATGGCGGCGCTGCCTGCCGTGTGGCTACCCCCACCGGGAATGCATTACCGCAAATTACATCTATGCTAAATAATGGTGTAACCATTCCTGTTAATACACCCTTTACTTTAACTGCTACTGCTGCAGATGGAAATGGGGATGCCATTACCTACAACTGGGAGCAATGGGATCTTGGCCCCGCTACACTTTGGAACGGGGGTAATGCAAATACAACAAGTCCACTGTTTAAATCAAGAATTCCTAAAGTGTCGGGAAGCAGAACATTTCCGGATATGGCTGTAATACTTGCAAACTTTCCGGCAAACCCTGCAGCAACATTGGGAGGTTTAAAGGGAGAAACACTTCCTTCTACTGTAAGAGATATGAAATTCCGTCTTACGGTTAGGGATAACCGTGCAGGTGGCGGTGGAGTTGTTACAGGTGGTGAGGGTTGTCAAACTGGCTTCACCACTACGTTCCAGGTAAGTACTTTTGGTACCACTCCTTTTACTGTAACGGTTCCAAATGGTGGCGAAACTTTGCCGGCTACCACTTCTCAAATCATTACCTGGGATGTTGCCGGTACCAGTGCAGCTCCTGTAAATGTGGCCAATGTAAAAATATCTTTATCTACTGATGGGGGGCTAACTTTTCCTACAGTGTTAATGGCCAGTACGCCCAATGATGGTACAGAACCGGTTTTAGTACCTAACATCATCTCTGCTACAGCAAGAATAAAAATAGAGGCTCTTGGTAATATTTTCTTTGATATCTCTAATGCAAATTTTAATATTATTGCTGCGCCGCAGGATTTTATATTTAATTCATCAATCCCCACAGTAATACCCTGTTCTGGTCCTTCAAGTGCTTCTCTTACTTTGGGTACAACTTCAAGAGGAGGATTTATTACTCCAATAACTCTTACAGCAAGTGGTGCGCCCGCAGGCACAACTGTAACTTTTAATCCTGCTGTTTTAGTACCGGGTAACAGCACACAGGTTATTTTAAATAATGTTCAGGTTCTTACTGCAGGCACTTATAATATTACTGTTACCGGTGTAGCCGGCGCTGTTACTCAAACAACAACAGTTTCTTATACAGTTTCATCAACGGCCCCACCAACCATAGTTACACAACCCTTAAATACTTCAGCATGTGCAGGTACCTCTGCAACGTTTAGCATTGCCACTTCTGGCTCTGCAGTTACTGCTTACCAGTGGCAGCAAAGTGCAGATGGAGGTGTTGTATGGACCAATATTGCCGGAGCACAATCTGCTACACTTTTGCTTAATGCTGTTACAACTGCAATGGCTGGATACCAGTACAGGGTAATACTAAGCAGTGCATGTGCCGCAGCAATAAATTCTAATGCAGGAATTCTTTCGGTAAATATTCCTGCTCAGATTACCAGCCAGCCAACAGATAAGAAAATTTGTGCCGGTGCTAATACTTCATTCAGTACAACTGCCACAGGCAGTACCATCAATTATCAATGGCAGGTGAGTGTAAATGGCGGGGCATTTGTAAATGTAT
>JAYVGA010000568.1:0-10546 GCA_043772635.1 Chitinophagaceae bacterium | reverse complement strand
AGGTAAACTGCAGTTGCAGGATGAGCTGGTAAAATATTTTCCCGGTTTTAATTATCCTGCTGTTACTATACAAAGCCTGCTGAGCCACAGAAGCGGCTTACCCAATTATCTTTATTTTATGGAAGATCTTAATTGGGACGAAACCAAACCCATAAAAAACCAGGATGTATTTAATTACCTGGTAACCCGAAAAGCAGAAATAAAAAATATAGCTGCGCCAAATACCCATTTTACTTATTGCAATACCAATTTTGCTCTATTGGCATTATTGATTGAAAAAATTTCGGACCTTAGCTATCCGCAATATTTAGAGCAAAATTTCTTTATGCCATTGCAAATGAAAAATACATTTGTATTTACTTCTGCAGACAGTGCCAGGGCTACTGCAAACTACGATTGGCGTGGCCGTGCAATACCCAATAATTATCTTGACCAGGTATATGGTGATAAAAATATTTACAGCACCCCACGTGATTTACTTACCTGGGACAGGGCACTGCACAGCAATCTTATTTTTAATGCAGCAACACTTGCTGCAGCTTATGAACCCTATAGTAATGAAAAGCCCGGCATTAAAAACTACGGCCTTGGCTGGAGGATGAATATTTATCCCAATGGCAAAAAAGTTATTTTTCATAATGGCTGGTGGCATGGTAATAATGCTGCATTTATCCGCTTGCTGGATGAGGATGTAACCATCATTGCTACCGGCAACCGCTTTACCCATTCTGTTTATAAAGCTTACCAACTTATCAATTCTTTTGGCAGCTACTTCCAGGTAATGGAAGAAGTAGAATAATGAAGCTTTCTCCCATTCATCATATTTTGCGGCTTTTGCAGGTTTTTAAATAAAATGTGCAATACTTATGCAAATATTTTGCAGGTTTTTGCAATAATTAACACTATTTTAGCAGCATAATTTTTTCGAATGCTAAAGAGAGAGCGTCAGGCTTATATATTGCACCAGGTAAATCTGCACAATAAAGTATTGTCCAATACGCTCAGTGCTGCTATTGATGTATCGGAAGATACCATAAGAAGAGACCTGCAGGAATTATCAATTACAGGTAAATTGATTAAAGTACATGGTGGTGCACTCTCTCAATCTTTTAATAAAATAGCCTGGCCTGCACATGATATTTATGCAGAAACGGATAAAAAAATTATTGCACACAAAGCAGTGTCGCTAATAAAAGATGGCATGTTTGTATTAACCGGTGGTGGTACAACTATTATAGAAATGGCCCGTGCATTGCCTCCTGCCTTGTCTGCCACATTTATATCGGGCAGCATACCGGCCATAGTAGAATATATGAATCACCCCAGTATTGATGTGATTGTTTTAGGCGATAAAGTATCTAAAGTATCTAAAATAACCGTGGGAGCCGATGCCCTGGCCAGGATAAAAACTTTAAAAGCCGATATATGTTTTTTGGGTATTAATGCAATAGACTTAGCGCACGGCATAAGTGATAACGACTGGGATGTAGTACAGCTTAAACAGCAGATGATTGTCTCATCACAAAAAACGGTTTGCCTCACTATATCAGAAAAAATAAACAGTATGCAGCCAATTCATGTTTGCACTGTCAATAAAATAGATATCCTTATAACAGAACTTGATCCCACCCACCCCATGCTGCAGCCCTACATTGCAGCAGGTATAACGGTGATGTAAAAATATTATCCAACCGAAAAATCAAATTGCACAACGCTATTTTAAATAATTAAACACAAAACAAACGTTATGAGAAAAATTTTGCTATTGATGCTTTTCCTGTGCAGCCTGCTGCTGTACACAAGGCCGGCACTGGCCCAGGAAAAAATGGTAAGTGGTGTGGTTACAGGAGATGATAACCTGCCATTAAAAGATGTAACGGTTGCCATTAAAGGCACCCGTACTGCTACTAAAACAGATCAAAACGGATCATTTAATATTACAGCAGCTAATAACCAGACATTGGTATTTACTTTTGTAAATTATCAAACACAGGAAATTAATGTGGGTACAAGATCCAGCATTAATGTACGGTTGAAAACTTCACAGGAGGAATTGGAAGAAGTTGTAGTTACCGTAATGGACATAAAAAGAAATCCTAAAGAATTAGGATACTCTGTGCAAACTGTAAAAGGAGATGAATTGCAGGAAACACAACGGGAAAATTTTGTAAATGCATTACAGGGAAGAGTAGCAGGCTTAACCGTAAATCAAACCGGTGGCGCTGCAGGTTCCAGCTCACAAATAGTTTTAAGAGGATTTAATTCTTTGTCTCTTGATAATACACCTTTATTTATTATTGATGGTGTGATTGCAGATAACAGCACTTTAAATGAAACCAGCAATGGTGGCTCTCAACTGGGGCTTGCTTCTGACAGGCCTAACCGGGGTAATGACTACTCTAACAGAATTTCGGATATTAATCCAAATGATATAGCAAGTATTACTGTATTAAAAGGGCCCGAAGCAACTGCATTGTATGGCAGCCAGGCAAGCTCAGGTGCTATTATAATTACCACTAAAAAAGCAAAAGCCAATGGTAAACTTGGTATTGGCTATGATAACAGTTTCCGGGTTCAAAAACTAACCAGGCTTCCCAGTACTATTAATACTTATTCAAGTGGTACCAATGGACTTCCGGCTTTTGTATTTACAGCATTTGGCCCCCTGTATGAAGGGGAAAAATTATACCGGAATTTAGATAATTTTTTCAAAACAGGTTTTTCTCAATCACATAATCTTTCTTTAGAGTATGGAAAGAAGAATGCTACTTTCCGTTTTACAGGTTCAATTTTTGACCAGGACGCCCCTATCCCTACCAACACTTTTAAAAGATATAATTTCAGGCTTTCTAATACTACTAAAATTGGAAAATACATTGATATATCCCCTTCTATAAGTTATATAAACACCGTTAACGATAAGCCGTTAAGAGGGGCAAGTGGATATTTATTAAACCTTTTAGTGTGGCCCACTAATGATGATATCAGAAACTGGACTACTACAGATGGTTTAAAAAAACCACTATTTAATGCAAACCCCAATGCAGACCTTGATAATCCTTTTTATAACGTTTATAAAAACAGGAGCTCCGATAAAACAGATCGTATCCTTGCTACTTTTGGCATTAATATAAAACCATTTGAATGGTTAGATATTGCGGGAAGATTTGGATATGATACCTACAAAACAGACGGCTATACAAGATATGATTCTATGTCAGTATTCTTAACCCGGGCTTTAAGGGGGCAGCAGGATAATTATTATCGTAGCTATTATGGGTATAATCATACGATTACCGCTACAGTAAAAAAAGCATTTGGAGATTTTACTACCAGGTTAATGGTAGGAAATATGTGGCAGGACTATGAAACAAGGCAATTTGCAATTGTAGGAAATAATTTAGTAGATGCTAAAAGAACAGACAGCAGTAATACAGATCCTGCTACAAGAATACGTTTATCAAATGCAAAATTTGGTTTACCTAATTATAGTATAAGAAGATCTGCTGCTTATTTTGGAGAAGTATCCATTGGATGGAAATCATTGATATTTCTTACTTACTCCCATCGTTTTGAAGAATCTTCTATTTTTCCGAAACAATTTAGAAAATATGATTACCCTGCAGGAAGTATGAGCATTATTCTTTCCGACATTATCCCTTCTTTAAAAGGAAACATTTTAAGTTACTGGAAATTGAGAGGATCACTTGCCAGTACAGCAAGATCGAGCCAGCCTTATGCCAATCAATCGGTATTTAACCCACTGGTAAGCAGCGGAGGCGGCTATGCTTATTCTTTTACCAATAATAATCCTGCGCTGGAGCCTGAACAGCAGGAAACTTTTGAAGTGGGCAGCGAATTTAGATTTAATAACAACCGCATTTCTGTAGATGCAACTTATTACAACACTAAAAATAACAGCCTTATTGTTGAAGGCTTTAGAGCAAGCTACGGAACCGGTTTTGTTTTAAACACTTTAAATGTTGGTGCCAACCAAAACCAGGGAGTAGAAGTGGCACTGAATATTGACCTTGTAAAAAACAAAAAATTTGAATGGAACACCAGGATCAACTTTAATAAAATGTGGAATAAAGTATTGGAGCTGCCTGCAAATGTGCCAGAATTTTATCAGTCCGATACATGGCTCTATGCCAATGCACGTGGAGGACTTATACTAGGTGGTGCTACAACTACCATTACTTCTTTTGGGTATAAAAGAAATAATAATGGAGTTCTTCTTATCAGCCCCACCACTGGCTTGCCGGTACTGGATAATAATTTCAGGGTAAGGGGTGATAGAAACCCCGATTTTACCGTTGGTTTTTCTAACAATATGAAGTTTAGAAACCTAAGCTTGAGCTTCCTGTGGGATCTTAAAGTAGGTGGAGATATTTTTAATGCAACAGACAGGTATCTTACCACACAGGGAAGGAGCGACAGAACAATTGACCGCATCAATTCCCGGGTAGTTAATGGAATAATTGAAGATGGGTTAGAAAATACAGCTACTCCTACAAAAAATACTATTTCAATAACTCCTTATTATAACCAGGCATATTATACCACAATGCCCGAAGAAGAGTTTATAGAAAAAGATGTAAACTGGTTTAGATTAAGAGATATTTCTCTTTCCTACAGTTTTAATGCTGCGGCCTTAAAAAATTTAAAAATCATAAAGTCTTTAAGTGCTTTTGCCACTGTTAACGATTTAATATTAATTACTAATTACACAGGTGCCGACCCACAGGTAAATGGTAATACTGCAGGTAGCCGTGGTGTAGGTGCTTTTGGCTTTGACTTTGGAAATGTTGGAACACCTGTGAGTGTTAACCTTGGCTTTAGAGCAAACTTTTAATTTTTTAAAATAACAATTATGAAAAAAATATTAATAAAAATATCTGTTGTATGTGCAGTAGTCATTTCCGGCTTTTCATGTTCAAAAGAAATTGATAGTGCATATGCAAATCCCAATGCACCCGTTAGAGTTCCTGTAGAGGAATTATTACCAA
This sequence comes from Chitinophagaceae bacterium, assembly GCA_043772635.1. Taxonomy (GTDB): domain Bacteria; phylum Bacteroidota; class Bacteroidia; order Chitinophagales; family Chitinophagaceae; genus Ferruginibacter. Next base: position 5,537 of record JAYVGA010000568.1, on the reverse strand, counting down.
ATATTATTGCATCTATGGCAGGCAATTATGCAGGCCATGGTACAATGCCGGATATAAGATATGCCGGCGCTTATATACAAAACTTCCAGTTTTATTTACCCTTAAGTAATTACGACCAAATGGGGTATACCAGCAGTGTTGGTGATGTGGGCCAATCTACCTGGCGTATGCATTATTATGATATTGGGCAAAATAATGTGAAGATGATTGAATGGGCTGCAGAAGAAAAAAAATGGGATTATGTGGGCGTGGGAAAAGCGGTATTTGCCTGGAGCTGGTTAACCCTTACAGATTATTATGGAGATGTTATACTGGATGAATCTTTTCGTCCGGAGCTGCTCACCTTTAAATACAACACACAGGATCAGGTGTACGATCATGTAAGAAAACTTTGTTTTGAAGCATTGGAAAATTTAAATAAAACGGGCGATGGTGTAAGCCCTGCCAATCTTGCAAAAGGAGATGCATTCTTTTATAATGGCGATTCAGGAAAATGGAAAAAATTTGTTTACGGAATACTGGCAAGATATTATAATCACCAGAGCAATAAATCTACTTACAAAGGAGATTCTGTTGTTTATTATGCAAACCTTTCACTTGGTTCCAATGCAGACAACGGTATGGTAAAATTTCAGGCAAACGCTTTAACTGCAACCAATAATTATTTTGGTCCATTGAGAGGAAATTTTGTAGGAACTGGCGTAACAAATCCTACAGCTATAAGGCAAGGTGCATACATTGCTAATTTAATGAACGGAACTAACAGTGAATTTGCCGGCGTTACAGATCCAAGGGCATGGTATGTATTAAGAGGTAATACTAATGGAACAATTAAAGGAATAGAAGCTAATAAAGGACAGGGAGTAATAACTGGCAATGACCGGCCCGAAAATTTTTGGGGAGTAACCCAGGCTTTAGCGGCCAGTAATACCGCTCCGGCAAATGACAATAACTGCCGCTTTATTTTTCGCAACAGTGCGCCCTTCCCTATTCTTACCGCAAGTGAAATACAGTTTATTAAGGCAGAAGCCGCATATAGAAAAGGTTTAAAGGCAATAGCATTACAGGCTTATAAAGATGGTATCAGTTTATCTTTTGATATGCTCAGTACATCTTATAATGTAAATATTCCCGTGGGCAAAGAAATTACCGCTGCAAACAAACTCAGTTATATGAGCAATACCGCCATTGTTCCTGCAACAGAGGAAGGATTAACGCTGACAAAAATTATGCTGCAAAAATATATTTCTATGTTTGCACATGGTGCTCTGGAAACCTGGATGGATATGCGCCGCTTTCATTATTCTGATATTGATGCTAAAACCGGTTTCCAGGTGTACAAAGATTTTGTTGTTCCAACAGGCGGCGATCTTTTTCCGGATAATAATAATTTGCCGGTACAAAGAGTAAGGCCACGTTTTAATTCAGAATATGTATGGAACATCCTGGAATTACAGAGAATTGGTGCTACCAGCAACGATTATCATACAAAAAAACTTTGGGTTACAGAGCCTTAATATTTATCTACTTTAAAATAGAAAAAATGAATAAAATAATTATAAATTCTTTTATTGCAGCCACTGTTTTATTGGCTGTTAGTTGCAAAAAAGATATTGACTATAAAACAGACAGCAGTTTTGTGGAACCGTCAACCGCTCTTTTAAAAATTAATTACCTCAGTGCATATACAACTAATCCCAGTGTGCAATTAGCCATTAATGGAGAAAGAGTAAGTGGGCTGATAGCAGGAAGAACACCGTTTCCGGGAGGAGGTTTTAATACCAATGGCTCCAGTTTTCCAGATTATCTTGCTGTAAAACCAGGTGCCAATGTGCTTAAAATATCTATACCAAAAAGATTGACCAATGTAGATTCCATAGTTTTATTTACAGGCAATCTTTCCCTGGAGGCTACAAAAAATTATACTGCTCATATAACTGATACTTTTGCAAAAACAAAGATGCTGGTTATTGAAGATAGTATGTGGGCTGCTCCAAGAGGCCAGAGTAAATACAGGTTTTTAAATATGATGCCCAATGTACCCTTCATTGATTTGTATTTTGGAACCACTAAAGTTGCTGGCGCCATTCCATATCTTGGTTCCAGTGCATATTTTTATATACCCGTTCCGGCCACTTCATTAACTTGGTCTATCAGAGAAACAGGAACATCTGCCACCAGTACTGCCCTGGCTACTTATCTAAGTGGAAACACTTCTACCAGCCAAAGAGTATACTCCGTATTTGCATTGGGTTACAAGGGTTCTACTGCTGCTAATACGAGACCATTTGTTTCTTTTTTATTAACCAGGTAAAAGAAAATTATAATTTTATAACCGTAATAAAAAAACCACGCAAATGCGTGTTTTTTTTATTACGGTTTCCTGTTGAACTAAACAGATTAGTTTTTAAATAATTTAAAATAATACCTCCTACCCAAAAAACAAATAACACAACAGTATAGATGTAATAATTCCTACCAGGTCTGCCAGCAGCATAGCACCCACGGCATAGCGGGTATTTTTTATAGAAACCGAACCAAAGTAAACCACTATCACATAAAAAGTGGTGTCGCTGCTGCCCTGTAAAATACAGGCCAGGCGGCCCGCAAAAGAATCGGCGCCGTAAGTTTTCATCGTATCCAGCATCATGCCCCTGGCGCCGCTGCCCGTCATGGGTTTTATTAATGCAGTAGGAAGGCCATCTACAAAACGGGTATCCATTCCCAGTGCTGCAAACATGGTTTTCATGGCATTGATAATTACATCAAAAGTTCCGCTGGTACGCAGCATGCTTATGGCCACCAGCATACCCACTATGTAAGGAATAATTCTTACGCCTGTTTCAAAACCGCCCTTCGCCCCATCTACAAAAGCATCAAACACATCTATTTTTTTATACAGGCCGCCCAGTACAATTATAAAAAAAATAAAGAGTACAATACCATTGCTTAAAATAGCAGAAAAAGTTTGGGCATAAGAATCATCCAGCCGGTTTACATATACCACCAGCAAAGTAATAATGAGTGATATGCCCCCTATCCATGCAAGAATAACCGGTTTAAATAAATTTATTTTTTGCTTGAATGATACGATAAACAAGGCTGCCATGGTAGCCACAAATGTGGCAATCATACAGGGGATAAAAATATCGGTGGCGTTTTGTGCACCCAGGCCTGAGCGGAAGGCAATAATAGTTACCGGTATTAACGTAAGCCCAGATGCATGCAAAGCCAAAAACATAATTTGTGCATTGGAGGCCACGGCTTTATTTGTATTTAGTTCCTGCAGGCTTTCCATCGCTTTTAATCCAAAGGGTGTGGCAGCATTATCCAGGTTAAGCAGGTTGGCACTAAAGTTCATCATCATATGCCCGGTGGCAGGATGCCCCTTGGGTATATCAGGAAATATTCTTGAAAAAAAAGGCCAGATAATTTTTGATAAAACCCTTATGCCGCCTGCTTTTTCAGCAATACTTAAAAAACCCATGAACAATGCAAGAATACCTATTAGTGGAATAATAATATCTACAACGGTGTTCTTGGCAGTTTCAATAATACCGTCTACTTTTCTTACCAGTTTTTTTTGAACAGACAAATAAGTAAAAGTTTTAAGAGAGGGGTATGCAGCCTGTATTCTATTTACAGAATCGTGTTGCATATTATCGGTGAGTAATACAGATGCTTTATTTACCGAATCTGTTTTATGATATCCATATTCTTTCAAAAAATCGGTGTATTTATAAGAAAGGTTTTGCTTAAGCGGAGAACCTACGGCAAAATAATAAGTGCTGTCGTATTTTTCTGAAGATTTGCCTACCACCATCCGGGTAAATATTTTTTCATCTCCATTCATCATCCGCACTCCTGCTACTAAAACGGCAATTATTATAAAGGCACTCCATATTCTGCTTAAAGCCATAGTTTTTTTATTTAAAATGAATGGTTTCAAAAAGCTATCAGCAATGAGCTATTAGCCTTTAGCTAAAAAAGCTAAAGACGGAAGTTACATTATTATCGTAAATGAAAACCTCAACCCTTACCTTTGCGAACGAAAAAAAGCTAAAAGCTAAAAAACTATCAACTAAATAAAATATGGCATTACAAGCAGGCATAGTAGGATTACCCAATGTAGGAAAATCAACTTTATTTAATGCGGTAAGCAACAGTGCCAAGGCACAGGCCAGCAATTATCGTTTTTGTACCATAGAACCAAATACAGGCCTGGTAAATGTGCCCGACCCACGGCTGGATAAACTGGAAGAACTGGTAAAGCCCAACCGGGTGGTGCCCACACAAATTGAAATTGTAGATATTGCGGGGCTGGTACGTGGTGCCAGCAAGGGCGAAGGACTGGGCAATAAATTTTTGGCAAACATCAGGGAGGTAGATGCCATTATACAGGTGATCCGTTGTTTTGAAGATGAAAATATTTTAAGGGATGAAGGCCCCATTAACCCAGTGGGCGATAAAGAAATTATAGAAACCGAACTGCAGTTAAAAGACCTGGAGAGCATAGATAAAAAAGTGAGCCGCAGTGAGAAGCTGGCTAAAACAGGCGATGCCAAATTAAAAGCAGAATACGAAATACTGGTAAAATGCAAAGAGCATTTAGAAAAAGGAAAAAATATTATCAGCCTGGGTTTGAGCAAAGAAGAAAAGCTGGCAGTGGCAGATCTTTTTTTGCTTACAGATAAACCAGTGCTGTATGTGGCCAATGTAGATGAAGCCAGCATGCACACCGGCAATAAATATTCTGATGCATTGATAGATGCCGTAAAAAACGAAGGCAACGAAGTTATTGTAATGACCAATGCTATTGAAGCACAGATTGCGGAACTGGAAAGCCCCGAAGACAAAGCCATGTTTATGGAAGAATATAAAATGACAGAGCCTGCTTTAGACCGTTTAATACATACTACATATAAACTCCTTAACCTCTCTACCTATTTTACCGCAGGTGTGCAGGAAGTGAGAGCGTGGACTATTCATCATGGCTGGAAAGCGCCACAGGCGGCCAGTGTAATTCATACCGATTTTGAAAAAGGATTTATAAAAGCAGAAGTAATAGCTTACGAAGATTTTGTAACCTACGAAAGCGAAGCAGCCTGCCGGGAAAACGGCCGGCTACGGATAGAAGGTAAAGAGTACATTGTAAAAGACGGAGATGTAATGCATTTTAGATTTAATGTATAAGATTAACCGCAAATAAAAATAATCATCCCATTTAAGTATTAAACATTTTGTAAAAAGCTTCGTTCCTCCCTATCGGGAAACGAAGTTTTTTTTTGTTGCGAAACGCTGAGATGCTTGGTGCCTTTGCATGACAGCGCAAGGGTTTTAATTTTACAATTGCTGCGTAATAATTGTAGAAAACTTTTACAACATTTAAAACCTTTCTGATTTCCTGCAAAACTTCGTCCTGTCATGCTGAGGTACGAAGCATCTTTTAGCTGCGAAATGCTGAGATGCTTAGTATCTCAGCATCTGGCATAATTGCCAGAGCAAATTCTCCCAACCTCCGGTTATATAAAAAAACA
>JAYVGA010000567.1:0-13981 GCA_043772635.1 Chitinophagaceae bacterium | reverse complement strand
TACAGGTTTTGAAAGAGATGGATGTAAATTTATTTTACAGAAGTACGATGTAAAAGAATTTGCAGAAAACTTTATGCTTAGTGTAAGAATAACTGATATAGAAGAATTCAGGAAATCTGTAATTGAAAAAAAATTACCGGAAAAATTTGGCATTAAGATAGGGGAAGTTACAAAACAACCTTATGGAAAAGAAGTTAACATTATTGATATTGCAGGTGTTTGCTGGCATTTTATTGAAGAATAAACTCATTAGATTTTACGTTTAATAACTCAGATACGAAAAAATATCATTACACATCTGGCTAAAATGCAGGCAAAGGAGAAGCCATTTTTATGTTTAATTTTTTTAAAAAGAAAGAATTTTTTGATGCGCCGGTTAATTTACCATTTTTAACAGACATGCATTCGCATATATTGCCTGGTATTGATGATGGCTCTCCGGATATTGCCACATCATTAATGCTGATAGAGCAGTTATACAATTTAGGAATAAGAAAAGCTATTGCTACGCCGCACATCATCGGGGATTTGTACAGGAATAACGCTGCCACAATTAATAATGCATTGCAGCAGGTGAAGCTTGCATGTGCAGCAGCTAAAATAAATATTGAAATAAGTGCGGCTGCAGAGTATATGCTGGATGATTATTTTATGGATTTGCTGGATAAAAAAATACCGCTGCTAACCCTGCATAACAATATCATACTTACAGAATTTTCTTATACGGCTGCGCCGCCGGGAGCAGCCCAGATGTTTTACCATATTACTAACAATGGCTACATCCCTTTGCTGGCGCACCCGGAGCGGTATCATTATTTTCAAAATAATTATGATGAATACTTCATGCTGGAAGAGATAGGATATAAATTACAGGTTAACCTTTTATCGCTGGTGGGCTATTATGGCAAAGCCGCTGCCAGGGCGGGTAAATTTATTATAGAAAATAACCTGGCAGACTGGGTAGGTACAGATATGCATCATATGCGCCATGCAAATGCACTTACCAATACAAAGAATAGAATTCTATTACAAAAATTATTGCAAAATAAAATGTATAATAATTTTGAAAGTATTAGGGTATAATTTTTTAGAAAGCCTGCTCATCACCCTTGAGTACATTATACACGGTAAGAAAAAGAATTTTTATATCCAACCATAGGGTCCAGTTTTCTAAATACCACAAGTCTTTACTTACCCTCATCTGTATTTGTTCGGGGTTGGTTACTTCGCCGCGGTAGCCATTTACCTGTGCCCAGCCTGTAATGCCTGGTTTTAAAAATTGCCTTATCATATAATCATCTACAATTTTTGAATAATCTAAGGTATGTTTTACCATATGCGGCCTTGGGCCTACCAGGCTCATTTCTCCTTTAAACACATTTATAAACTGAGGAAATTCATCCAGGCTGGTACGGCGTAAAAACTTGCCTGTTTTGGTTACTCTTGCATCTCCTTTTGTGGCTTGTTTAAGTTCCGAATCTTTATTCATCCTCATACTCCTGAATTTTAAACAATAAAAATTCTTTTTATTTTTTCCGGTTCTTAACTGCAGAAAAAATACCGGGCCCCGGGATTCTAAAACAATTAAAAGTGCTATTATAGGAATTAACCATGATAGTATAAACATGATAACCAGGCTGCTTACCACAACATCTAAAAATCTTTTTTTAATTTTATTGCCCACATCATCCAAAGCCTGGCTGCGAAGCGATATGATGGGCATATCATTAAAGTAATCTATATGCACATTTTTATTTATAAAAACAGAAAGGTTGGGAACAATTTTAAACCTTATACATTCTATCTCTGCCTTGTTCATTATATCGTAAATATCATTATTCTCCTCGGGGCTTATGGTAGAATAAATTTCATCCACACCCAATTGCCTGGCTAACTGCACCGTATTATTAATGCCTTTTAAAATGGGGTAAGTACTTAGCTGATGAATAGTATCACTGTCATCTACAAAGCCAAGAATTTGGGTACGCAAACCATCTTCTTCAAAATACCGCACCAGCTTTTTTGCGGTATCGTTGTAGCCTAAAATTAATATTTTGTTTAAAAAATTGTTCCTGCTTTTATGATAGTTTCTTATGCTTAAATATAAAAAACGGTTAAACAATAAGCCACAACCAAAACCTCCCATAGCCAGTATTAAAAATAACCTTGATAATTCTATCTGGTGAAAGAAATATAAATAACCCAGGATACCAACAATCCATACTAAATAAATCTGCAGCGATCTTTTTGTAAAAATTTCAAAACCCAGTATTGTTTTTGCGGTGTATACTCTAAAAAAAAAGGAAAGCATTATCCATAGCCCGTTAGACATGGCGAGGTATAATGTATAAATTTCAAAATATCTTGCAGGTATGCCCTCCTTTAAAATAAGGACCGATATAAAAAAAGAAATATTTAAAACCAGTACATCTAATGCCGTTAAAGACATTTGCAAATACCGTATAAACTGCTTGTTCATTTATAAAATATTTTTTATTGTTTTATGCTTTTGACATTTTGAGTGGCACCATAAATTTTAAGCGGAAAAATTCCTTCACGATAATCCATATAAAAACAGAATTGGTTACTGCATAACGCTTAAATAACCTGCCGGGTTCCTGCATTAAACGGTAGAGCCACTCTAACCCGGCGTTTTGCATCCATACCGGCGCTCTTTTTTGCAAACCAATCATTACCGGTAATGCGCCGCCTACACCAATCATTACTGCATGGATACTGCCTTTTACTGCAGCCATCCATTTCTCCTGCTTTGGGCATCCTAATATTACAAAAACTACATGAGGGTTTGCCTGGTTTATATTGGTTATTACTTCCTGTTGTTCCTGTGCCGTTATTGGCCTGAAAGGTGGGCTGAATGATCCGGCAATTTTTAAAGCAGGATATTTTTTATGTATGTATGCGCTTGTACTGTCCAGCATTTTTTGTGAGCCTCCGTAAAAAAATACAGCCATATGCTCTTGCTCCATCCTATGCAACAGGTCTGGCAATAAATCCATACCTGCTACCCTATCCTGTTTTATACCGTACAAAATTCTTAAAGCCCAGGTAAGTGGTTTGCCATCGGGCGTAACCATGGAGGCTGCATTAATAATACTTAAAAAATCCTGGTTCTTATGCGCTTCTACAAACATATGTACGTTTGCCACACATATATCTGCCGGCTCCTTTTTTGAAGCCATATCAATAATATAATTAATAAAGGATGAGTACTTACCCGTGGTTAAAGAAAAATTTATGAGCGAATGTCTGGTCATTTTGAGATAAACGTATAAATACGTATTTTATTGAAGGATTGTAGAATTTTAAATTAAGATTTACCGTTACAACAATTCCTTATCTATCCTGTCCATAATTTCTTCGCTTACAGCTGTATCAAATTTCCTGGCAAAATAAAGTTTGCTGTTTTGCATCGCTTCAAAATGCTCCAGTGTAAATGATACAGGGCGGCCGGTAGTTTTATCCCAATTTACATAAGTAAGATTGTGGTTGTTTATGTTGTTAATATGCTGAGGGAATTTATTAAGTACAAGTGTTTGAAAAAATATTTCATCGGCATGATGTGTGTACTTAAAAAATGTATAAAAATTTTTATCTTTTTCCAACCCAGTTAAAATATCATTTACCAAACCGATAGAAAGGGTAAACCAGTTTGAGCCTTCGTATGGGGTATAGCCGTTTATAAATTTACGGGGAAATTTTTTTGTTGCAGGAAAAGGCTTTACAATTTTTTTAAGCAAATCCCATTTGGATTCGTTTGCAAAAGGCAGTTTTACTTTTAAATAAGACAGGAGTGGAAATGCGATCCTGAAATTTGGAAATAAAAAATGATAATAATGAATTCTATCTAACCCACCATTGGCCCAGTTGGGCCTGGGCATTGCGGCATATTCCATAAAGCTGGCACCATTACTGTCTTTTAAAAACTGGTGATATGCCGCAACAGGTTTGATGGGATAATCCTGGCCACTTATAAAAGTAATATAGCTCACTTTTTCTTTTGAATTTGCTGCCGCCCTTAACCCATCTAAAGTAACCTTTATAGAATTAAAGCCAGCCCACACAACCCCTCTTCTTTTTAACCATACGATTTTACCGGCATCAATATATTCCAATACTTTTTTAAAAGGCCGTTCATCTGTTTTTTTATCTACATGAACAAAAAACAGCGAGTCGGGAGAATCTAATTTTCTTACCAGCCGGATAAACTGCTCAGGATTTTTATGGACTAATATAAGGTACGCAAATTTCATTTTAATAACTTAAGTGATCTTTATATTTTGAATGAACCAGGTTTAAATGCTGTTGCAAATCTTCATTTGTTTCAAACCGGTTTCTAACTTTTTTTGCCGGAGCTCCGGCATAAATACTATAGGGCTCTACATCTTTTGTAACCAACGATCCGGCGGCAATAATACTGCCTTCTTTAATAGTAATGCCGGAAAGTATGGTACTGTTATATCCTACCCACACATCATCTTCTATTACGGTTATTACATCTAATCCCTTCCAGTTATAACCAGCATCTCTAATTTGCATGGCCAAACGTGTGGGCACACCTACCTGCTGGTAATGATGATCGTGCCTGCCTACCAGTGCCACCCTGTTGGCCCATATTACATTATTACCTATAATCACATCAGCTTCTATAAACGAGTCTCTGCCTATATAAAAATTTTTACCAATTTCAATTTTCTTTTTGCCCCATATACGTACACGGGCACCCGCATAAAAACCTTTATCAATCTGGTAATGCCGGTATTTTATTTTTCGCAGATAATTATTCCTGGTATTTTTTAAAAACTGTATGGCTCCCATATTTTATTTTTGTTTTTAAATTATGGAATAGATAAAAAAACATTGCTCATTAACATACAAACTTTTTGTGCAGAAAAAAGCTCCCCTAATATTTTATTATTTTGCTGCATTTGCTTTTGCAAATTTATATCGTAATACAATTTTGAAACAGCATCTGCAATACTTTGCGGCGATTGTTTTTTTACCCATAATACATTATCCGGCTCATGCAAATAATCTTTGGCTGCCCTTATTTGTGTAGTAATTACGGGCAAACCCACTGCTACAGATTTAAACAATGCCATAGGAAATCCCTCCGTATCGTATGTTGGAAATATTAATGCATCTGTATTGGCATAAAAATGATCGCACTCTTTGTCTGGAAAATAACCGGCAAACTTAACAAGATGATTTATGTGCATTGCTGTGGCCTGTTGCTTTAATTCTTCCCAGTCATCACCATTACCCACAAATATAAAACTACAGTTGTTTTTACAATCCAGTAAAGGTATGCTGTTTAAAATATCAAAAATGCCTTTCACTTTTACCATACGCCCTACAAATAAAAATTTATATTTATCTAAAGCCAGCTGATGTTTTTCTTTAAATTCCGCAGAGTTAACACATCTCGATGGATCTATAATATTGGGGGTAACAAATACTTTAGCCGCAATTACGGCATCATGTGCGGCTATTAATTTTTTTTCATCACCCGATAAAAAGAACCAGGCCTGTACATTTTTCCTTAAAAAAGGCACTACGATTTTTTTATACCATAAAGATTGTTTTAAAAGAATGGTATAATCGGAGCCATGAGATTTTATAATAACCTTTAGCTTTTTATAATACAACAGTTTTATTATCTGCAGCGAAATAAAATCTCTTGTGCTGCCTGCAGGCTCAAAGCGGGAATTGAGGTATAGAAATTCCGGCTTTACCTGGTAAAGTTTTTTTACAATTTTTAAAGCCCGCAGTGCTGTAGCAAAAAATTTATTAATAACCCCAACCGATTGATTATTGCGGCCATAGCTAACTGTGCTGCACAGATAGCCCAGTTTTTGCAACCCCTCTATTTCATCCAATGCCAAACTTACATGAGCTTTGGGGGGTACACCAATAAGAATTTTTTTACCGGTCATTTATAAAATTTTTCTATAACAGTTTCAATACGGTTTTGCCAGGTATTGCTTTTAGAATAGTTGTAAGCATTTTGAGCACACTGTTCCCTGTAACCTTTATCATTATACATGGTACTTATGGCATCAGCAATTTCCCTTACGGTACCTTCTTTTGTTGTGGGTGTTATTTTAATACCACAATCATCGGGCACACCAATAGTGGCACCATGTATATTTAATACAATTACCGGCAGGCCAAATGCCATGGCTTCTGTAAGCTGCGCTGCAAAAGAATCACGTAGCGAACAAAAAATAAATGCATCCGCTTTTTTATAATGCTCTATTACCTGTGCAAAAGGTATCTGGCCTAAAATATTAAGTTTCGATTTATCAATTCCGTATTCCGCAATCCAGCCATCTACCAGGTGAAGCTGCTCTCCTCCACCTACGATGGTTAAAGAATAATCTATCGTGTTGGGTACATAAGCCAATGCATTTAAAATTAAATTAAGTCCTTTTCTTGGCAGCATCCTGCCCACCCAAAGCAGTTTTAGTTTTGTATCAGGCGGTCTTACAATTGGCTCTGATAATTTCATTGTTTCGGGCACTGCAGTATCGGGCACAAAAAATATTTTTTCCGGGTTATGATTTTTTACGGTTTTTGCCATTTGCATCGTATCATCATTTGTTACCAGAACATAATCAGATTTTAAAATGCTGTTTTTAAAATTCTTACTGTATTTAATGCTGCCCTTAGAAATTACACTCCTTATATTTTCCATTTTCCAGGCTTTGCCAAAATAATCTTTTAAAACCGGCAGGGCTTCCTGCCCACCCCCTACGGGGCCAAATATGGTTTTTATCCCTTTTAGTTTCCACAAAAATGTACCCTGCTGCAAACTGCCAAATGTTACATGATGGCCAATATCAAAATGAATTTCATCGTGCAGTTTTTTTGCTATTTTAGCCGCTTTTTTTTGCCAGAGCAAATAGTGGAAATATACTTTTTTAGAATCGGTATCCAACAAAAATTCATCCACGCCGTTACCCAATTTTACAAAAACAAAATGCAGATTGGGCAAGCCAAGTTTTTCTACTGCCGCCATAATTTCCTTTTCATCTTCGGCATTTGTAAAACACCAAACCTGCAAACCTTTGGCTGCAAGATTGCTGGCCCAGCTCCAGCCATTACCCGGTTCCGACCCACGGATGGGAGAACAGGCATAGGCGCTTAATAAAACTTTTTTTTCTTTCATCTTACATTTTTATTACACTATGTACTTTGCTTACTATCGTAAGCAATTTTAAGCAAACTGCTGTTACTATTCCACGGATTGCTTTGGTTGCGGAGCATTAAATTATTTTCTAACTTAAGGTAATGGTTGTTTTGCAGGCAGCTTATTATACACGCTGCCAGTTGCTTTGCGTTTATCTCCTTCACCAAACAACCATTCTCATCGTTTTTTATCTGCTCCGAAAAAGCGCCTACATTGGTAGCTACTACGGGCTTATGCAGTGCAAAAGCTGTCATCAAAACGCCGCTTTGTGTGGCATCAATATATGGGCACACCACTATTTTTGCTTCTTTAATAAGGCCTGCTAACTCCTCGTTGGGTATGTACCGGTTAATAAGGGTGGTATTAAATTTTTTATCCTGCAAAACCGGGTGCTGCATTAATTCATCATCTGCACCTTTACCGGCAATTATTAATTTCTCATCCGGAAAAACATCCAGTATCATGGGCATTGCATCCAGTAAAATATCTACTCCTTTGTATTTAGATATGCGCCCAAAAAAAAGCAAATTATTATGCTGGCTCTGTTTGCCTGACGCTATTTTATTAAAGTAACTAAATGGATGCATTTGCAATAAAACTTTATTAGCCTTACTGTGTTTGGTATATTTTATAAATTGCTGCATAGAAAATGCAGAATAAAAAACAAAAGTTTTATTTACAGGTAATCTAAAAAATATAAAACGGGGCAGTTTAGATTTCCAGGTAGTTTCACCGCTGTGTAACATTGCATCGTGTACGGCTAGTACCAGTTTTTTTATTTTAAATAAAACAGGCACTAACCCTAATGTTCTTAAAGTAAACCCTTCAAAGTGGATAACAGAAGGATTAAACTGTATGATATATTTTTTAACGGCTGCCACCACTTTTAAGGTGCTTAATGACAAACCGGTGGGATGATGGTGCACAACAAAATGAACCGTTTTTACTCCGCTAAAATAATCAGCAAAATAAAGCTGGTCTTTTTCGCTCAGTATTTCCTGAGGGGTTGCCAGGTATTTATCTTCAGGCAGACTGTCTACATTAATAATATTTGCATTTTTAGATGAAGGGGTAATTTCTATTAATACGTGCAGGCTTACCTGGGTTTTAAGCACATTAATAATTTCCAGAGAAGTATCTAAAAAATAAGTAGAGGTATAATAAAAAACTGTTTCCATATTAAATTGCCGCAAGGTTATTTACCTGTTGCATAATTTTATTGTTTAAATGACTGGGGATGCTGAATAAATTTTTTAAGGCCGCTGAATTTTATGGTAAATGTTATAACTAAAAAAAATACGACAGCCCAAAATAATACAAACAATACAACAGGGTTTACATATTCCGATAAGAGTGCATAAGCTGCCACACATACACCTGTTGCAATGTAAAATTTTACCACATTACCAATGCCGGCAATTTTATACTTTACCAAAAGCACATCCTGGCAAATATGAAAAATAAGGAAAGATGCAAATATGGAATAATTAATTACTGATAATGATTTATAAAAATAAAGCCCGGCAAAACAAAACGCCACATTAGCTATAAGGCTGATAATATTCAGCCACATATCCGATTTTTCTTTGTGAAGTGCCACCAGCACATTAGCCTGCAGTAAAGCCGTAGGAAAAATTAATACGGTTAAAAACATTTGTTTTGTATAGTAAGCGTTTTCCAGGTATTTATCGCCAAAGGCAAAAGGAATAATGTAATCGGAAAAGGAATAAAAAAAAGTATAGGTAAGCAGGCTATACAATAAATAAAAAATAAATACATTGTGAAAGTAGCGTTTAAACTTTTCCTGATTCTCCGCTTTATTTAATTCTACCAGTGAAGGAAAAACTGTAGTAGATACAATCATGGGCAGAATTAAGGCCAAAGAAAAAATACGGTACGATACTTCGTAATTAGCCACATCGTTAAGCGTAAGCATTTTTGAAATAATTAAATTCCCAATGCGCCAGTACACCATAGAAACGCTGCCAATAATTATAAATGCCCAATTGGGTGCCACAATATTTTTTACTTCTGCAAATGATATTTTATAAGCTAAGAGTTGTTTTAAATTAATGGTATTGGAAGACCCAAAGGCTAAGAATATATTTAACGTTACAAACCTTATAATGATAAGAATTACAGAAAGGGTAAGAACCGGAAGCGGATAAATTAATAAAACGCATGCGGCCAAAAATTTAAGTACCGAATCGGCCATTAAAATTACAAATGTTTTTTGCTGCTTAAATTCTGCCACATTTAAAGAACGTATGGCATAAATCATATTGTCGAAAATAATATTGATACCAAGAATTATAGCAAGATATTGTATAGTAGCATCGCTGTAAAGGGTATAAGCAATTACTATATTAACGGCATAAAAAAACAAGCCGGAAAAAATCTGCATTTTTAAAAACTTATTTACCAGTTGGCCTTTATCTGCTGCATGCACTACCTCCCTGGTAAACCACTGGCCCAAACCCAATGTAGAAAATGCGGCTAAAAACTGGTAAATGGTGGTAGCAATTAAAAAAGTAGCAAAATGTACCTCGCTGTATTTGCGGGCCATAATTACAAAAAATAAACTCAGTAAAACACTTTGTAAACCATTAGCTGCAATGCCCCAAAAGCTGCTCTTAACCAGCCTTGAGCCCGATAGAAATGAAAAAGGTCTTTTTATAATATTAGCTTTCATTTACTGGTTTTGGATCTGAAGGGTAAGCAATAGCAAATGCAATATAAGAGCACAGAACAATCACAATTCTGCTGTCGCTCAGGGTGTATAAAGTGGTAAAAGATAAAAGCCAGCAAATAACTGGGGCTACAAAGAAAAAGGAAGTAATTACTTTTTTACCCCTTATAAAAGTATATAGCACATTTAATGCGGGACTTAAAATTAATAAAAACAGGGCAACAGTTGCAAACAAACCAAACTCCGTTAAAAATGTTAAGTATCCATTTTCCGGAGAATCGAGAAACATATATTCATCATCGTCTACCAGTAAAAACTGGTCCTGCGAGTGCAGCTTTGCATAAGCCTGGTAATTATTAATTCCAATTCCCAGCGCATAATTTTCCTTAAATATCTCGTAGGCACCATCCCATATATTGGAGCGGAAATTAATAGAATCGTCTACAGAGTCAAAACGCTTGAACAATACAAATGAATCTGCAAAAAACAAAAGGAGGCCTCCAATTAATACTCCAAATATCATAGCATTAATCCTGAAATTACCACCTACAAAAACTATTAAAAAAAATAATCCTGCAGCAAAGCCCAGCATGCCGGAGCGTGAGCCTGCTAAAATAACAGCAACAATACTTACTCCAAAAAAAATATAATTATTAATAGAAGGGTTATTGGCTTTTTTTAAATTAAGTAAAAATAAATAACTCAGCATGGCAAGAAACAATCCATTCATCTGCGAATCTCTAAAAAACCCAGGATATCTTATTTTACCATTGTCAAAAACATTTTGATTCAGATCCTGGTAAAAAGTAAATTGAATTCCTGCAAGCATTTGAATAATTATAAAAGCCACCGCTGTTGCACCTGCAAACTTTAAAGCATTGATTATTTTTGGCAAAAAAAATTCATCTGCCGAAAGTTCTTTTAATAATAAGCGCATGTATATAAACGGGGCAATAACAGACAGGATGCTGATGATAGATTTGGCCGGAAACTCCGAGGCCAGGCTGCCTAAAAAAAGCAGTACAATAAAAATAAGGAAGAGGTACAGATAGCCGGTATTCTTTTTTGATACATGAATAAAATCTTTGTAGCATAAAAAAACAGTAGCAAAGGAAATCATATCAAATACGGTAAGAGAACCAAAAGCGGCAGGTGTAACGCCAAGATCCATAAAGGGCATAAAAAATACTGCATAAAGCAGGTATGCGGCTCTGTTTGCTCCGGTGTAAAAAAAATAAATAAAAAACAGAATTATTGCTAATCCTGCTAAAATAATTGATAATGTCATGATGATTATTGCAACCCGCTGCTTAGCCAACAGGTTTTAAAGTCTCCTCATTTTTATTAATGAAATCCTGGTATGCTTTAGCTATTCCTTCTTTTAAAGATATGGTATGTTTCCAACCCAGGGCGTGCAGTTTAGAAACATCCAGCAGCTTACGTGGAGTGCCATCTGGTTTTGTGGTATCAAATTTTAAACTTCCATTAAAGCCGGTTATGTGTTTTACGGTTTCAGCAAGTTCTTTTATACTTACATCTTCTCCGCAGCCAATATTAATAATTTCTTTATCGTTGTAGGTATTCATTAAAAATATACAGGCGTCTGCCAAATCATCTGCGTATAAAAATTCACGTTTGGGTGTACCCGATCCCCATATCACTACTTCTTCTTTTCCGTTTAGTTTGGCTTCGTGAAACCTGCGGATCAATGCCGGCAGTACATGGCTGTGTTCTGGATGGTAGTTATCATTTAAGCCATACATATTAGTGGGCATTACGCTTATAAAATCAGCACCATACTGATCTTTGTAGGCCTGCGCTAATTTGATGCCTGCAATTTTAGCAATGGCATATGGCTCATTTGTATTTTCTAAAGTACCCGTTAAAAGATATTCTTCCTTAATAGGCTGTGCCGACATTTTTGGGTATATACATGAGCTGCCCATGTACAATAATTTTGTAACCTTGTTTTCATATGCAGCATGCATAATATTTGTTGCCATCATAAGATTATCATAAAGGAAATCCGCCCGGAAAGTATTATTTGCTATGATACCCCCAACCTTGCCCGCACTTAAAAAAACGTATTGCGGTTGCTCTTCTTCAAAAAAAGTATTTACTGCCGCCTGGTTGCGAAGGTCTAATTCTTTAGAGCTGCGAAACACCAGGTTGTTATATCCTTGTTTTTGCAATGCTCTTACAATGGCCGATCCCACAAGCCCACGGTGCCCGGCTACATAAATTTTATCTAAACTATTCATGTGTTGTTACTAATGTTTTTTGTGTGGCAGCAAGATCTGCGGCAACCATTTCTTTAACCAAAGCCGGTAAATCGTATTTGGGTTCCCAGCCTAATTGCTGTTTGGCTTTTGCAGGATCACCAATTAAAAGTTCTACTTCTGTAGGCCGGAAATATGCAGCATCTACAGATACTACCTCTTTACCTGCAGGTAAATTAAACTCGGGGTTACTGCAATTGCTGATGTAACCTTTTTCATCAATACCAGATCCTTTAAATTCAATTTCAATTCCGAGTTCGGCAAAAGCCATTTTTACAAAATCTCTTACAGTGGTGGTGGTTCCTGTGGCTATTACAAAATCTTCCGGTTTATCCTGTTGCAAAATTCTCCACATAGCTTCTACATAATCTTTGGCATGCCCCCAATCTCTTTGAGCATCCAGATTACCGAGGTACAGGCAATCCTGTGTGGTTGTAGCAATAGCTGTAACAGCACGGGTAATTTTACGGGTTACAAAAGTTTCGCCCCGCAAAGGACTTTCGTGGTTAAATAATATCCCATTGCACGCAAACATATTATAGGCCTCCCGGTAATTTACCACTATCCAGTATGCATATAATTTTGCAACGGCATAAGGGCTGCGGGGATAAAAAGGAGTGGTTTCTTTCTGAGGTACTTCCTGAACCAGGCCATACAGTTCAGATGTGGATGCCTGGTAAATTTTTGTTTTATTTTCCAGCTTAAGTATTCTTACCGCTTCCAGTAATCTTAAAGTTCCAATACCATCTGCATTGGCAGTATATTCCGGAGTATCAAAACTTACTTTTACATGGCTCATTGCAGCCAGGTTATAAATTTCATCGGGTTGTGTTTCCTGCACAATTCTTATAAGGTTTGTACTGTCTGTCATATCGCCATAATGCATGGTAAACATTACATTGCTTTCATGAGGGTCCTGGTACAAATGATCTACACGGCTTGTATTTATGAGAGACGATCTGCGTTTTATACCGTGTACCCTGTACCCTTTTTCTAATAATAGTTCTGCAAGATAGGCTCCATCCTGCCCGGTAATTCCTGTAATTAATGCTGTTTTCATTATAATGTATACTGAGGTAAATTTTAAAAAGCGCCGGGAATAATTTTTCCCCGGCGTTTATGTTTAATAATATTTTATTTTAATTACTACTTATACGAAAACTGCAATGAATTATTGCTAAGTACCTGAGATTCTTAATAAGTTTAATTAATGCTGCGATAACACATTACTCCTTACCTCTAACTCATTGGGTGCAAAAGTATAAGTATTATTTACCTCCGCCGATAATAAAAAGCCTAAAGAAGGAAGATTTACTTTTACCGTTTTGCAACTTATGGAGTAAACTTTACCATCTACCGATTTAATAGGAACAGTAACATTTCTTACCACATCATCGGTGTTTACTACAGAAGGCTCTACCTGGATATTACCATATATCCTGGTAAATTCTTTTATGGCATCAATTTCTTCCTCCTTTACCGTTGCAAGCCTGTCCTGCCAGAACATCATACTAACTACGCCATCTATTCTTCTAATTTCATTCATTTCTTCCAGTGTAGTTTTTACGAAAATTAATGACAAAAACAGGGGTTCGTAAATTCCTCTTTCTTTTTTTGTGGAATGTTTATTTACCTGTTTAAGCGGAAAATAATTTTCAATCTTTTTTTTGTTGCATGCTGCAACAATTTTTTTCTCAAATTGTGGTTTTGAGTAAATAATGTACCAATTCTTGTTCATACAAATAGGTTTAGAGAAATGCTAATACATCTGATTTGTTGTAAATAAAAAAAGGCTTTTAATAG
>JAYVGA010000566.1:0-3826 GCA_043772635.1 Chitinophagaceae bacterium | reverse complement strand
GGAATGTTGCCATATACATTTGATGTTGGCCAAACACCTCCATAACTTAAAGCCGTGCCATTTAGTTTTTTGCCATTGGCATAAATAAAAACCTGCGGACCGGTTGTTAAATTAGGTGCTGTAGGTATTTGCGGGGTATTACCTGCAAATACCTGTATCAATTTTATGTTTGCAGAATTGGAAGAATCTAAATATATCCATTTATTGTTTTCATCAATAAGGTTTACATCTTTTTTATTACAACTGCTTACTACAATTGCAATTGCCAGTATAATTACGGGTATATAATTTAATATTTTTTTCATATTGTTTTGTTTAAATAATTAAGGTAGCGTAAACCATACTTTTTTGGTGTGATAATTAAGATCGAAACCACCCACTAATTTTAAGGCATCAATATTCCACAGGTATTCCGAATTATACCTTGGCCTTATTCTTTCTGCTAACTTACCTCCGTTATCAGGAAACAATGTTATCAAATCCAACCTTTTGTAGGATGGATAAATATCTACCTCATCATAAGCAAAGCGGCGCATATCTACCCAGTTTTCTACAAAGCCCCAACCCCACAACGATAAATATTTTTGACACATAATATGCTTTAGCGTTAAATTGGCTGCATCTGGAACAAAAGAAGGGTCAGCTAAATAAGCAGCCTTTTCAGCAGCAGGTATGGTAACTTTTGTCATAGCAGCGGGTGAGTTGCTGCCTAATGTATTCAAGTATCCAAAAAAATGAGTGTTCAACATTTCAAAATGGCCATCAATACCATTTATGTAAGATGCCCTTGCATTGGTAACATCGCCTTTTCTAAAATAAGCTTCTGCTTTTAAAAACTGCATTTCGCTGTATGTCATTATCGGAAACTTGCTATCGTTTCTAAAGAACGTTCTTGCACCCGTATCTACCCCCAGGGCGGGTGCAGTAGTTTGGCCAATTACTCCCCAAAAACTTGGTACTCTTCTATCATTTGCTGTTGGTGTAGAGGCATTATCAGCATATTGCGCCGAGATAATTCCATTATAAGTACCATTTGGAGAAGGACGCATCATATATTTAACTCGGGGATCGTTGGTGGTATTTCCAAAAACAAGCCCCGGAGTTGTAACACTGCCTGTCATGATGTTTACAGGGAAGGCGCCGATTCTATAGCCGCCAACATTATTACGGCTGGGGCCAAAAAAATTACGGGCTGTTACATCAGGAAAAGCCATATTAAATTGAACCATTGCATCATCTGCTGTTGATGACATAGCCATAGAAGTGTATTTAATTACACTATCGGCCTCTTTAGTCACATAGGAATTTTTTCTGGAGTAGCGATGATAAATACGGGCCTTAATTCCATTAACAAACTTTACCCAGCGGAATTGGTTGCCCTGAAAAAAATATAAATCACCCTGCGACAATGTTGATGCAGGACTTGTCATGGTAGCAGCCCTCGCCCAATTTGATAATGCAGAGTCGCAGTAACTTAATGCTAATTCATAAGCTACATTTTGATTATCGTAATCAAAAGATAAACGGCCTTTTTCAAATGCCTCTTTTACCGGCATTTCACCATGCACATCTGCAAGGGTTACCCAACTCCAGGCATTAAGTGTAAATGCTGCTGCCACATAATCATATTTGCCCAAAACTCTCGAGGAGTCTATCATATCTATAATATTAAATCCCATGTTCCAATAGTGCATACGCCATATATCACCATATAAATCTGATCCTGCAGAATAGCCGTGTCTTTCAGGTATGTAGCCAGCAGAATTAATATGGGCAAAATTTTGAGTATAAAAACCTATTGCCCTTGCATCCAATGCCACACCCCTGTGCATAGCAGATATACAGGATAACAAAACATTTTCTGGTGGCGAATAAGTGGGAAGATTAGGATTTTTATAAGCAGTATCTAAATATTTTTTACATGATGCCGAAAATATGGCTATAGTTAGTATTAAAATTATTATTCTTTTCATAAAAATAAATTTGATTGCTGTTTAATTATTTACCATTTTTAAAAGATACCCTTAAACCAACATTTATTCCGATAGGTGTTGGTGTATTGCCCAAATCAATTGCAAAAGCACCCACGCCTCCGGTTGCCGGTGTATTACCATTTGCTGCAGGATCAACACCAGAATAGTTGGTAATGATAAACAGATCGGTACCCGATACAAAAAGGCTGGCTGCAGAAAATAAACGCATCCTGCCCAGCATCTTTTTACCAAACTCATAATTTAATGTTACATCACGTAACCTTAACCAGTTTACATCATGCTCTACAAAATCTACTGCAAAAGTGCTGCCCTGGTAATAATCTAACTGATAGAAAGGATTAATAGGAATAGTGTTCACCGTTGGATTGGCGGTATTTTCTAAACCATCCTGTAATACACCTGGAATTATTCTTATTTTTTCCCTGTCCAATGTCCTTCTGCTTAAGCCGGCACTCACCAATTGTTGTTCTGTACCGTTTAATACATCGCCACCTTTTTTCCAGTCAAGTGTAAAAGACAACCTTATATTTTTGTACTTTAAATTATTTGAAATGCCCATTACAAAGTCAGGATTACGATCGCCAATAAATACATAGTTGGGGTTTACAACGGGGTAGCCCTGAGATGGGCTAATAAGAATTTGCCCTTTGTTATTCCTCAAATAATCTTGCCCGCCAATTGTTGTTGTAGGTAAGCCCCTGTATAAACTTGCCCTGTAACCAGCCAGCCAGGAATCGGAATTATAAAATTCCGGCAGTGGCAAACGGGTAACTTTATTTTCCATTTTATTAAAGTTAAACGTTGAGCTCCAGTTCAGGTTTTTAGATTTTAACCATTTAATATTTAAACTTGCCTCCAACCCTTTGTTATACAAATCGGCAATGTTTGAGGTATATAAAATAAACCCGGTAGCATAACTGGGGCGTGCGTTTGCAGCAACAGATTTTTTAATATCAATTTTATAAGCAGCTACATCAAGGCTAATCCTGTTTTTCCAAAATACCAGTTCGGTACCCAATTCAATAGTACGTTGCTGCTCGGGAAATAAATCGGGGTTGTTTGCCCCAAAACCATAAGCATTACCATAACCGTTAGTGCTTGATACTGCATTGGTATAAACCGATTGATTGGAATAAGGCGCAACTCTTTTACCTGTTTTTGCAATAGATGCCCTTAGCCTTCCCATAGTTAGTATATTATTATCGGGAAGTAAATCGCTAAACACAAAACTGGTACCTAATGAGGGATAGAAATAAGATCTTTTATCGGCTGGAAATTCTGCAAGCCAATCGTTGCGGCCAGTGGCATTAATGTAAACAATGTCTTTATAAGAAATTGAAACATCGCCAAACAAACCAATACTACGCTGCAGGGTTAATGTGTCCCTTCCCTGTGTTTTACTGTTTAATCTTTTTAAAATAGAAGTATAGCCATCTACTTTTATTTCTTTAGTTGCAACTGTTCTTGCAATATCATAAACGCTATCTGCCTGGGTGGCCCAACTGGTAGTTGTTCTATCGTCAAACGCCTGCCCTGCTAATACTTTTACTTTAAAGCTGCCAAAAGTTTTCTTTGCGGTGGCAAGAAAGGTTGAATTAAATGCTTTGTAATTAATACTATACTCCTCTATCCTTCCACCAACTGTATAAACATTAAAAGATTCCCTGTCTAAATACGTAGCCCCTGTTTGTGTGTAGGCATCTGCACCAACCCTTAAATCAAAACTTAACCACTCCTTAGCTTTCCAAGTAATATTATTGTTGAAAGTAAACCTGTTGTTGATATCAAAATTTTTATTCCGGGTAGTTTCAAAAAACGGGTTATTAGCTTCA